>JBPCSW010000170.1:0-17670 GCA_051006675.1 Fluviibacter sp. | reverse complement strand
ATTATTGCCTGGGCCTACCAGAACCAGAATGGGGTCAGGCCGGTCCCCAGTGAGTTCTCGTACCCATTGTGCAGCGGCTGCTCCGGCGCGCGCCATGAGGGATTGGCCGGGGTTTTGAGCCTGAAAGGCGCTTTCAACTGCCCGGATGCCCTGAATGGTAAGCAAACGGGTGCGCATGAGGCCTGGATTTGATTCAAAAGGGTGCAATTGGGCTGAATCCACGGTTTTGCCGCCGGTCAGTGATAAAGCCTTATTTTATCCTGCCGCAGGGGGCTCTCCGCTATAATTCAACCTTCTTTATAGTCTCTTTGGTGACGCATTGGCGCCCTTGTCATACGAGGCCCTTTTTTGCGTCAACCGGTTATCTGGGTCTTGCTCATGTCGTCTGTGATTGCTCTCCGTGGTGCTGCCGCACTTTCCGAATTCCGCACCCAACGTTTGCTGGAAAAACTGAAGACGGCATGGCCGGCAATTACCGGGATTGATAGCGACTACCTCTATCTGGTCGAACTGTCGGCGCCGCTTGATGCTGCTGAAACAGATCGCCTCAATGCGGTGCTTGAAGCCATCGGTGCTGCAGAGGATCTAGCGGGTGCGTTTATTGTGGCCCCCCGTCTAGGTACGATTTCTCCCTGGTCATCCAAGGCCACCGATATTCTGCGTCAC
The DNA here is from genome assembly GCA_051006675.1 of Fluviibacter sp. Lineage (GTDB taxonomy): Bacteria > Pseudomonadota > Gammaproteobacteria > Burkholderiales > Rhodocyclaceae > Fluviibacter. The sequence goes on along the minus strand of JBPCSW010000170.1, from coordinate 17,004 downwards.
TGTGGTCTGGGTAATGTGGTTCGTGTCGAACGTGTTATTCGCTTCCTACCAGTCGCTGGCAAGAAGAGCCCTTCGGTAGCTGAGCGTGCTGCGTTAGCAGCGCTGTTGCATGACCGCATGATCGAGACGGTGCTTGATAGCGTGCAAGCTGCGCATGCGCTGTTTGATCATGTCGCCCCACGTCCTCTGGCAACCGTAGATGTCCTGTCGGGTGCTCGTCCGGCACTGGAAGCCGCCAATCGCGACATGGGTCTGGCACTGTCGGATGATGAGGTGGAATACCTGATGAACATCTTTACAGAAGCCGGGCGCAACCCGACGGATGTGGAACTGATGATGTTTGCGCAGGCCAACTCGGAGCACTGCCGTCACAAGATTTTTAATGCCGACTGGATTATCGACGGCGTGACTGAAGCCAAGTCACTGTTCGGCATGATTCGCGATACGCATAACAAAACGCCACAAGGCACCGTTGTTGCCTATTCGGATAACGCTGCCATTATGGAAGGCGCCGAAGTCGAGCGCTTCTATCCGGCCGCTGATGGCACCTATGCGTTTAACAATGAATTGACGCACTATCTGGCCAAGGTAGAAACGCATAATCACCCGACTGCCATTTCGCCATTCCCGGGCGCAGCCACGGGTTCGGGCGGTGAAATTCGTGATGAAGGCGCTACCGGTCGTGGTTCTAAACCTAAGGCCGGCCTCTGTGGCTTTACCGTATCGAATCTGAATCTGCCGGATGCCAAGCAACCCTGGGAGCGCCCGGCCAGCAAGCCGGATCGTATCGCCAGCGCACTGGACATCATGATCGAAGGCCCGATTGGTGCGGCGGCATTTAACAACGAATTTGGTCGTCCGAACCTGGCGGGTTACTTCCGCACGTATGAGCAAGTGGTGGGTGATACCGTTCATGGGTATCACAAGCCCATCATGATTGCCGGTGGTGTGGGTTCTATTCAAGCAGGTCAGTCTTTCAAGCAGGAAAGCTTCGAGCCGGGCACGCTATTTGTGCAGCTGGGTGGCCCGGGCATGCTGATTGGTCTGGGCGGTGGCGCTGCTTCGTCGATGGCTTCTGGTAGCAATCAGGCCGATCTGGATTTTGCTTCGGTACAACGGGGTAACCCGGAAATCGAACGCCGCGCCCAGGAAGTGATTGATCGCTGCTGGCAGATGGGTGCAGACAACCCGATTCTTTCGGCCCATGACGTGGGTGCGGGCGGTCTGTCGAACGCTATGCCGGAATTGGCGCATTCGGGTGGTGTCGGTGCCCGCTTTGAATTGCGCGCTATCCAGAGTGAAGACCCCGGTATGAGCCCGGCAGAGCTGTGGTGTAACGAAGCGCAAGAGCGCTATGTGCTGGCGATTGCCGCCAAAGATATCGAACGTTTTGCCGCACTCTGCGAGCGCGAACGTTGCCCGTTTGCCGTGGTCGGTACGGCAACGGTTGAAGGCCAGCTGATTGTGAGCGATAGCCTGTTCAACAACCACGCTGTGGATATGTCGATGCATGCCTTGCTGGGTAAACCACCCCGTATGACGCGTGACGTTACTCACACAGCAGAGCAGGCCGCTGCATTGGATGCCGATGCCATTGAATTGAAAGAAGCGGCGTACCGTGTGATGCGTCTGCCATCGGTTGCCGATAAATCAGTCCTCATCACCATCGGTGATCGTAGTGTGGGTGGTTTGACAGCCCGCGACCAGATGGTGGGTCCATGGCAAGTGCCCGTCGCTGACGTAGCCGTAACAGCAATGGGTTACAACACTCGCCTCGGCGAAGCTTATGCCATGGGTGAGCGCACACCGGTCGCTGTCCTTGATGCACCAGCATCGGGTCGTATGGCAGTCGGTGAAGCGCTGACCAATCTGGCCGCTGCCCGTGTAAGCAGCATGGCGGATATCAAGCTGTCGGCCAACTGGATGGCTGCTGCCGGTGCGCCGGGCGAAGATGCACGTCTCTTCGATACAGTGAAGGCTGTGTCCGAACTCTGCCAGGCCATTGATGTGGCTATTCCGGTGGGCAAGGATTCGCTCTCGATGCGTACGCGCTGGGATGAGAATGGTAAACCGCAAGAAGTGGTGTCGCCGTTATCGCTGATCGTTACCGCTTTTTCCCGTGTGCCGGATATTGCACAGACGCTGACGCCTGAATTGAATCGTGACGAAGCCGATAGCGAGCTGATTCTGATTGACCTCGGTAATGGTAAAAACCGTCTGGGCGGTTCTGCACTGGCGCAGGTGTTCGACGCCACTGGTGATGATGCGCCGGATGTCGATGATCCGCAGCAACTCAAGGCGTTCTACGCGGCGGTGCAGTCACTGAATGAAGATGGTTTGCTGTTGGCGTATCACGATCGTTCAGATGGTGGCCTCTTTGCTGCCGCCGCAGAAATGGCTTTTGCCTCTCGCTGTGGCGTTACCATCAATGCCGATATCCTCTGTGTTGATCCAATGGATCAGGACGTCGATTACGATAAAAAGCCGGGCATTCTGCAAGGCCGTCGTAACGAAAAACTTCTGCGTGTACTGTTCAGCGAAGAACTCGGGGCACTGATTCAGGTGCGTCGCAGTGATCGCGAAGCGGTGATGGCACGACTGCGTACGCATGGCTTGTCGCGTTATTCCGAAGTGATTGGCTATCCGAACCAGACCGACGAGATCCGTGTGTCGCATCTGGGCAAAACGGCCTTTGCCGAGCCACGCATTGAGCTACAGCGCGCCTGGTCAGAAACTTCATTCCGTATCCAGTCGCTACGTGACAATCCGGCATGTGCACAAGCTGAATATGACCGCATTCTGGACACCACAGACCGTGGTCTGTTTGCAGCACTGTCCTTTGATCCATCAGAAAACGTAGCGGCACCCTTTGTTAATAGTGGCGCCCGCCCACGTGTGGCCATTCTGCGTGAGCAGGGTGTTAACGGCCAGGTAGAAATGGCCGCAGCATTTGATCGTGCTGGCTTTACCGCTGTTGATGTGCACATGAGCGATCTACTCACTGGCCGTGTCACGCTGGATCAATTTGCTGGTCTTGCCGCTTGCGGTGGCTTCTCGTACGGTGACGTGCTGGGTGCTGGCCAGGGTTGGGCACGTACGATTCTGTTTAATGAACGTCTGCGCGAAGGTTTTTCAGCATTCTTCCAACGTGGTGATAGCTTTGCACTGGGCGTATGTAACGGATGCCAGATGATGAGCACGCTACAGGATCTGATCCCCGGGGCTGATCACTGGCCACGTTTTGTACGCAATCTGAGCGAGCAGTTCGAAGCGCGCCTGGTGATGGCCGAAGTACCTAATTCACCATCGCTGTTTATGGCCGGTATGCAGGGTAGCAAGTTGCCGGTGATCGTGTCGCATGGTGAAGGTCGCGCCAGGTTTGCCAAGGCGGATGATCTGGCTAAGGTACCGGTGGCACTGCGCTATATCGATAGCCAGGGTGCAGCAACCGAGCGCTATCCGTTCAATCCGAATGGTTCGCCGCAGGGTGTTGCCGGTGTGACCACACCAGATGGTCGATTCACTGTGATGATGCCGCACCCAGAACGTACGTTCCGTACGCTACAGATGTCGTGGTACCCGGGTCAGTTTGGCGAAGTCTGGGGCGAAGATGGCCCTTGGCTGCGCATGTTCCGCAACGCACGTAAATCACTGGGCTGATGTTCTACGTAGCCTAAACAAAACGGGAGGCCTAGGCCTCCCGTTTTTTTGAGCACTGAGACAGATTACTGAATCTTGGCGCTCTGGCGTTGCTTGGCGATTTGCTGCTGGAACTCTTGTTCCTGAATCGCTTGCGCCAGTTGACCCTTAACCTGGTCAAACGGTGGTGGGGTCAGTGGGCGACGGTCTTCAACCAGAATCACGTGCCAGCCGAAATCCGACTTCACAGGTTCAGTGGTGTATTTGCCCTTGCCCAGCTTGGTCATGGCATCGCCAAATGGCTTAACGAAGTTGCTTGGTGCAGCCCAACCCAGATCGCCGCCGTTATCTTTAGAGCCGGGATCCGTTGAGTTCTGTTTAGCCAGTGATTCAAAGCTGTCGCCTGAATTCAACTTGCTGATGACGGTTTTGGCTTGAGCTTCACTCGGTACCAGAATGTGACGAGTCTTGAATTCTTCTTTGCCCATGCCTGCGTTAATTTGCGCATAAGCCTGCTTAAGCTGTTCATCTGAAACCGGGTGCTTCTGAGCAAAGTTGGCCATGTAGGCACGGATCAGTACATTTTGCTCGGCCAGCTTCATGGCTGCCTGGATGTCTGCTTGTGAACCGATACCGGCTTTCTTGGCATCTTGCAGAATCAGTTCGCGCTGGATCAGTTCTTCACGAACCGCGTTACGCAGTTCTGGCGTGTCTTTTGTGCCTTGTGCAACACGCTCACTCACCAGCAGATTGGCCAGCGATTGTGGGATAGCCGTGCCGTTGACCGTGGCGACAGCTGATGGCGCCGCTTGAACAGCTGCTGCCGAAAGAATTGAGGCAGCAATCAGGGTAGAAACTAGGGACGACTTGCGTAATGCTTTCAGATTCATTTTTATTCCTAAAGTCATGGAGTACCGCCTGATTGAGGTGGTATCTACTTGAGCAGCATAAAGCGAGTTAGCTTTCTTGGCTAGTCTTTTTGTGCTTATTAAGGCTAGCTTAAGCTCATTCAAAAAGCGTAAAACGCTTTAGGCGGGCAGCACCTTTTTGAAAGGACGGACGACCACATTGCCGTAAACGCCAGCAGCCACATAGGGATCGGCTTCAGCCCAGGTTTGTGCATCGGCCAGCGAGGCGAATTCGGCCAAAATGGCGCTGCCTGTAAATCCGGCAGGGCCCGGATCTGGTGAATCAACGGCAGGGAAAGGGCCGGCCAGAACTAAACGACCTTCGGCCTGCAGCGCCTGTAGACGGGCCACATGCTCTGGGCGTACAGAGAGTCGCTTTTCCAGCGAGTTTGGCGTGTCTTCACCAACGATCAGATAAAGCATTAGTGTGTTCCTTCCTTGGGGAGGTGTTTAGCCATATAGAGGCCTTGAGCTAGTACAAAGAGCAGCATGAGACCCATGCCGCCGAAGAGTTTGAAGCTAACCCAGGTATCCGTATCAAAGTTGTAGGCGACGGCGAGATTCAGGCCACCCATGATGGTAAAGAAGCCAATCCACAGGGTATTCAGACGCGACCACATGGCAGTTGGTAGCTCTACCTGATGCCCCATCATGGAGCGCACCAGGTTTTTGTTCATGAACTGGTTGGAAACGAGAAAAACGACGGCAAACAGCCAATAGAGGATGGTTGGTTTCCATTTAATGAAGGTTTCGTCCTGTAACCAGATGGTGGCGCCACCAAAGACCACAATCAGCCCCAAGCTGACCCAGTGCATCGGGTCCACTTTACGCGTTTTAAGCCAGGTCCAGCCGATGAGTGCGGCTGTGGCAACTATGGCAACGCCTGTGGCAACGTAGATGCCAGAGACTTTGAAGGCAATAAAGAACAGCAGGATGGGCAGCAGATCAAACAGGATTTTCATAGGTCGATTATTGCGGGAGTGAGAGGCGGCTGGCAAGTACGGTGTCGGCCGTTGTGGCATAAGGTAAGAGGCCCAGGCATGGTGCCTTTAAACGGGCTTCAAGTGTGCGCAGGTTGTCCTCCAGCGCCTGGAATGCCGGATCGATGCAGTTGCCGATCCAACCGGCGAGGCGCAAGCCATGGCGCGCGATAGCATCAGCCGTCAGCAGGGCATGGTTGAGACAACCCAGGCGTAAACCAACGACCAGGATCACTGGAAGATTGAGTGCCTTGATCAGGTCCGGTTGGGTCAGTGTTTCAGAGAGGGGTGCATAAAGCCCTCCTACGCCCTCAACCAGAACTAGATCAGCAACGGCCTGTGCGTCACTAAAACTTTGTGTGATTGGTTCGATGGAAATTTCAACCCCAGCCAGGCGTGCAGCGATATGTGGCGAGAGCGGTTCCTCGAGCAACCACGGGTTCACCGTGCGTTCGGGTAGTGCGACGTTGCTGGCCGCCATAAGGCGAACGACATCATCGTTACGCCCGGTTGCATCAATGCCGGCGGCCACCGGCTTTAATGCAACAGCGCGCATACCTTGGCTATTGGCCGCAGCCAGTAAGGCGCAGGTGGCATGCGTTTTACCAATTTCGGTATCAGTGCCGGTAATAAAAAATGCTTGAGCCATAAAGCGTTGTTTAGCGTTTGCGGGCATGAATCATCAGGACTTCATAGCTTAGCGGTAAACCTTGTGGCGTGCGTAAAACCTCGTAGGCGTCAATAAGCTGTGTACGCATTTTGCGATTCATGGCTGGTGGGGCTATCTGTGCTGGCAAATGGTTGGCACCAACCCCGCGAATTGAACGGCGAAGGGCTTTGAAGTCTGCGTGCCAGGTCGTGATCGGTATGGCTGAGATATCGACAATCTCAAGGCCGGCTGCTTCAATGGTCAGTTGAATCTGGTGTGCCGGCAAACAGTCCAGCAGGTGATCTGTAGGGGTTAGGTTACAGACCTGCAGGCATTGCGCTAATTCACGGAAGGTTCCTTGCGTCAGCGTTGCCAGAAAGAACGCGCCCTTGGATGTGAGTACACGAGCTGCTTCTTGAGCTGCGAGCGCAGGATCACACCACTGCCAGGCAAGGCTGGAAAGATAAGCGTTGATGGTGCGGGATGCGATAGGGAGTGCTTGAAGATCGGCGCTAACGCGAAGGGTCTCTGGGTGCCCAGGAATCGATTGCAGCATCCGTTCGGCAAAATCCACGGCTATAAAGCGGGCTTTGGTAAAGTAGTTGCGTAGATCTTCCAGGCAATAGCCGGTGCCAGAACCTGCATCAAGCAGGTTACCGCTCAAGGTTGAGGGTAATGTCTGGGAAACTAATGCACTAAGTGCGCTGGCAACCTGATGCTGCAAGGTGCCTACGGCATCATATGACGATGCGGCACGATTAAAGCTTTGGCGAACCTGACTCATAGGTTGTGAACCAGGTTGGCAGTAATTTGCTCGGCATGGGTTAACGGTAAGGCATGGCTTGCATGCTCGAAGATCGTTAACTTGGCCTTGAGTTCGTTCGACAACCATTCTGCAGCGGCGAGAGGCACCACACCATCGGCCGATCCATGGATCAGTGAGATGGGGGGCAGATCAGTCTGTGAAGTGCAGGCGGCGCGCAGGTCAATCGTGCGCAGGAATTTAAGACCGGATGATAAACGTTCTGCGTCTGGCTCTGCGTATTGTTGCAGTTGTTCGGACAAGGTTCGGTCGCGGATGGCCGTGGTGTCACCATGGCGAATCAGCGTAGAGAAGCGCTTCAATAGTGCAGCCGGGCTTTCAATGAGGCGCTGATCAAAATCATCCAGTAGCGTGGCGGGTTGGCCTAGATCCCAATCCGGACGTTGCATAAAGCAGGGTGTACTACTGATCAGTGTGAGCGAACGCACCCGTTCAGGGAAACAGAGTGTGTAGGCCAAAGCAAGCTCACCGCCTAGCGACCAGCCAACGAGGTGGGCGGTATCCGGCAACGTTTCGAACAGAGATTCAATCGCAGTAAGTTGGGAAATATTGCCGCTGAGCGGTAGTGCAGGGGCGATGACGGATGCTCTCAGCCCTTGTTGTTCGAGTTGTTCAATCACTGCATGCCAGATGCCGGGCAGAAAGCCCCAGCCATGCAGCAGCACCATCGGTGTTATCGTCGGCATCATTGGGCCGCTCCGATTGCTGCGAGTAAACCTTGTATATGCGCGGGCGTGTGCGCGGCAGATAGCGAGATACGCAGCCTTGCGGTGCCTGCAGGCACAGTGGGTGGGCGAATGGCCGGCACCCAGTAACCTTGATCGAGTAAGCGTGCAGAGAGCTTCACGGCAGCTTCGTTGTCGCCGACCACCAGGGCTTGAATGCCCGTGCGAGAGGGGAGCAACGTGTACGGTAAATTCAGCGCAGCGATGCCAGAGCGGAATGTCGTGATGTTGGCATTTAAACGGGCACGCAGATCATCGCCTTCAAGCATTCGTTGTAGCGAGGCCAGAAGTGCGCCCGCAACCATTGGGCTGGCGCCTGTGGTGTAAATATACGCGCGTGCTTTTTGAATCAGCCATTCAATCAGATCTTTGCTGCCAGCGACAAACGCACCGGAGACGCCAGCGGCTTTGCCAAGCGTGCCTATCATGACCAGGTTGGGATGTGCGGGTAGCTGGGCATCGGCAATGCTGCCACGGCCTTGTGGGCCGAGTACGCCGAGACCATGCGCATCATCAACGATGAGCCACGCGTCATATTGAAGGGCGAGATCAAGCAACGCCTGTAAGGGGGCTTCGTCCCCATCCATACTGAAGACACTATCGGTAACGATCAGTCGTGTGCTGATTTCGCTAACGGGGATGTTGGCTAATTTGGACGCCAGATCTTCTGCATTTGCATGCTGATAGCGGATATGTTGCGCACGGGAGAGTAAGGCACCGTCAATCAGTGATGCATGGTTGGTACGGTCTGCAAAAATCACATCGTGCCGATCGGCGAGCGACGTCAGTACACCCAGATTCGCCAGGAAGCCGGAAGGAAAATAAAGTGCTGCTTCGCGCTGTGCGAAATCAGCGCAAGCTTGTTCCAGGGTGGCGAATATACCGAGTCGGCCACTCACAAGCTGCGATGCACCGGCACCGACACCCCATTGTGCGATGGCTTGGTTGGCGCCCATTTTGAGAGCGGCATCATTCGCCAGGCCGAGATAATCGTTGCTGGCAAACGCAATCAGTTTGCGCCCGTTCAGCTGCATCTCCGGGCCGCAGGGATTCTCGGGCGTCTTGCGTTCCCGTTTCAGGAAGTCTGCTTCGAGCTTGGCCAGTGCCGCTGAGAGTTCACTCGGTTTCATGCGTGTTAGACCAGTGTTGCATTAAGTGCAGACAGCATTTGCGTGGCCAGCCATTTGGCATCTGCGTCGCTCAGCACATAAGGGGGCATCAGATATACCGTATTGCCAATCGGCCGGACAAGAACGCCATGTTCCATTGCTGCCGCAAAGTATCGACGGCTGAAGTCCGGCAGCGATGTCTCGATATCCAGAGCCCAGAACATGCCCGTGTTACGGAAGTGCCGGACGGCAGGATGCGTTGCCAGTGGTTGCAGTGCTGTAGTGATTACAGCACTCAGCTGGCGATTCTTTTCGAGAATATTCTCGGTGTCGAAAATATCCAGCGTAGCCAGTGCCGCACGGCAAGCCAGTGGGTTACCCGTGTACGAATGGGAGTGCAGGAAGCCACGACGGACATCGTCATCCCAGAAGGCCTGATAAATCGAGTCGTTGCTTAAAACAACGGATAGGGGGAGATAGCCACCCGTAATGCCTTTGGAGAGGCAGAGTAAATCGGGGCGGATATTCGCCTGTTCGTGCGCAAAGAATGTGCCGGTACGGCCAAAGCCCACGGCAATCTCATCGCAGATGAGGTGCGCCTGATATTGGTCACACAGTGCCCGAACACGCTGCAGATAACGTGGGTGATGCATCGCCATGCCTGTGGCACATTGAACCAGTGGCTCGACAATCAAAGCGGCAATTTTGCCTTCACGGGCGACAAATAGTTTTTCTAAGGCGTCGGCGGCACGGTTGGCCGCATCCTCAGAACTTTCACCAGGTTGCGCCTGACGGGCATCAGGTGAAGGTGCCAGATGAACGTGTTCGTTGCGAATTAGCGGTGCGTAGGCATCCCGGAATAGTGCGATATCAGTGACCGAGAGTGCGCCAACGGTTTCGCCGTGATAGCTGCCTTCCAGGCAGACGAATTCACGTTTCTGATTTTGCCCGCTGTTTTGCCAGGCATGGAACGACATCTTGAGGGCAATTTCTGTTGCGCTGGCACCGTCTGAGGCAAAGAAAGCATGACCGAGTGCACCATCGGTTTTGGCCGAGAGGCGCTCGGCAAGCTCAATGGCAGGCTGGTGTGTAAACCCAGCCAGCATCACGTGTTCCAGTTTGCTGAGCTGGTCGGTAATCGCTGCATTGATGCGCGGGTTACCGTGACCGAATAAATTCACCCACCAGGAGCTAATGCCATCGAGGTAACGCTTGCCTTCAAAGTCTTCCAGCCACACACCTTCGGCACGGGCGACCGGCACCAGCGGTAGTGCAGGATGGTGCTTCATCTGCGTGCAAGGGTGCCATACAGCGGCAAGGCTTCTATTCAGCCAGTCGTTATTGGCTGGCATATCAGTGCAGGATGCTCGGTTGCGTCGCCATAGATTCAGGCATTTCGAGATGAGCCAGCTCGCCATCGGCGTTGGCATACATCGGTGAGCCACAATCATCGCAGTATTCCATGGGGAAGCGGTGATCATGCGACACGATATCCGTCACGCCTAGCGTGCGTAGCACCTGTTCAATTTCTGCCGGCATGTCGCCTTGCTCATCTTCGATGCCCAGCAGTGGCCAGACCACGCCGTGATAAAGCGCATCGTCATTACGTGGGCCTAGTCCGATCCGATACTCTTCCAGACGCTGCGCGTAGAAGGGGCCAATTACCGCACGCTGTTTTTCCGGTGGGAGATCGATCGCTTCTGACAAGAAGCGGACGCAGGCCTCGATAGAGTGCGGGCGAGAGGCACGGTCCGCCGCTGCACAGGCTGCATGAAAAGCTTCTGGCAGCAGCATGGTAATGCGACAGCCAGCCAGGAGGGGTTCGAAAATCTTCAGGGTTTGTGCAGACCAGACCTGGGCGATTTCACCGCGTTCATTGAGTTGTAATGAACTATGGGCTGTGCGTGCTTCCTGCCAGCGGAATATGGCTTCGCCATGTGGTACCGAAACGGCAGCAATCAGGTAACGCGTATCAGACAGAAAGCGGTTGGTTTCTTCCGTGGCCTGGGCATGCAGCGGGGCGGCTTTCCCGGTGCTCAATGATTCAGCCAGGTTGCGGGTGAGTTGTGCCAGTTGGGTGAATTCACGGGGAATCTGATCCGGGCCAACCAGCATGCCCAAGAGTGCTACCTCGGCATGGCGGGTGAGTACCGTCGTTTTTAGGGCATCAGCGAGTGCTGCCTGGTCTCTGGCAGTAAGTGCCGGCGCTGGAATGGCATAGCGGGACCAGGCCAGCAGTGGACAAGCGATGAGTAATACATCGCGAGATTCATTTGCAATGGTGATGGTCGTAGATTCAACAGCAGACTCAATGGTGTCCATCAGCGCATCGTGCGCAATGGGCTCTCCCTCGCTGAGGCGAGTGAGTACAGTATTGAGTGCCTCATCATTTTCGGCCGACAGCAATTGCGCCACCAGACTTTGCAATCGCGCGTGCCAGTGGGTGCGCTCGATACGGCTGCCGGCCTGGGCGAGTCCGGTGGCGAGCCAGCTGAGCTGCGCCATTTCTCGGGACAATCGGGGGCGGGAACCATAAGGGGGGCGTTTCATCCTCGTATTTTACCAAGCCTGGGTGCTGTGGCGGTTAGCTGGGAAAGAAACAGTTTGGTGCCATAATTTGCCCTAGCCCTGTTTTACGAAAGAAACTGATGCTGTTTTTACTGTCGCCTGCCAAATCGCTTGATTTCGAACCTGTTTCTGCCGATATCCCGCAGACCCAACCGCGTTTTCTGGATAAATCGGCGCCGCTCATCGATATTTTGCGCAAACAGTCGCCGGCCCAGATTGCTGAATTAATGTCGCTGAGCGATAAGCTTTCTGTGCTGAATGTCACGCGTTACGCGGATTGGTCACCTAAACATGCACAGCCAGAAGCAAAACAGGCCATTCTGGCGTTTAACGGGGATGTGTATGAAGGGCTCGATGCGCCGACCTTGAATAAGAAGCAGCTGAATTATGTGCAGGATCATGTGCGGGTGCTGTCCGGGCTCTATGGCGTTTTACGTCCGCTGGATCTGATGCGACCTTATCGGCTGGAAATGGGGACTAAGCTGGCTAATCCGGCAGGCAAGGATCTTTATGCCTGGTGGCGCGAGAGCAATACGGCAACGGTAGTGGCTGATCTCAAGGCAGCCGGTGGCCCGTTGATCAATACGGCATCCGATGAGTATTTCAAATCGGTGGATCGCAAGGCCGTTGAAAAAGCGGGCATCCCCGTGATTGACTGTGTCTTTGAAGACTTCAAAGACGGCAAATTCAAGATCATTAGTTTTTATGCCAAGCGCGCCCGCGGTCTATTTGTGCGGGCAGCAGCGGAAGGCGGCTGGAAAACCCCTGCGGATCTGCAAAAGTTCGATGCCGAAGGGTATGGCTTTGTACCCGCCGCTTCGACCGAAACCAAACTAGTTTTCCGTCGGCGTGTTGCCTGAGTCGTCGTTAGCAAACAAATGAATCAAGGCAGCATCCGGCGACAAGATGACAAAGGGACAGGGGCTTTGGCGCGCCCGTGCCAGTTTCAGCACCAGGTTGTCTCGGCTGATCAGCAGATCGGCCTTGGCGTATTGCGCCAGTTCCAGAAACATCTGATCGTCCGGGTCGCGACATCTGGGCAGGGCCGGCAACGCAGGGCTGTTTGCAGCCGGAAGGGGCAGCACCGTCAGGTGCGCCCGGTAGCGCTGCAGCAGATTGTCGCGGCCGGGTTCGTCGAGGCGAAATTGCGGGTAACCCGTTACCCGTTCCAGCTCGGCCAGCGTTCGCTCGTTGGCCAGGCAGTTAACGCGACCATTGCTAATGGCTTGGGCCAGCAGGGCCAGTGGCGGTGCCTGGAAGTGAAACAGATCCATCACCACATTGGTATCCAGCACCAAGCGGGTCGGGGGCGCCATGACTGAAGCAGTCGACACGTCAACGCCTTCCGTATGTGAAGGTTGCGGCGCTTGCTGTGCCGCATATCGCGTGGATTTTCATCCTTCCGAACTGGCGAAGACAGCGCAGAGCGTCGGTGTGCCCGAAGAGATGGCCATCGCGCTCACCCCCAAGCTGATGCGGATGAAGGGTACCGATGAGGCTTCGCCGCGTTGTGTTGCTTTGACCGGAGAGATCGGACAGCGGGTGGGATGCAGCATTTATGCCGACAGACCATCCCCCTGTCACGAGTTTAATCCCTGGGCGGCGCTGGGTATCGTGGATGAGGCTTGCAATCGGGCGCGGCAACGACATGGCTTGCCGCTCATTACCTAAAGTCTGAGTCAAAAGTAAGCGCAAGGTTTAAACCAGCGTCAGCAGATCGGCATAAGCTTTTTCGAACTGGCTCAAGCCAGCTGTTTGTAGGTCTTGCCCAATTTGTTCCAGATCAATGCCCAGCCCTTGAAGCGCGATAAGTTGCTCGTGTGCTGTGGCCACATCCTGGCTCAGCGTCGGCTGGGCAACGCCATGATCTCGAAAAGCCACGAGCGTGGCATCAGGTACCGTGTTCACGGTTTCAGAGCCAATTAACGCTTCGACGTAGAGCGTATCCCGATAGGCCGGATTCTTGACTGAGGTTGAGGCCCAGAGTAACCATTGGGGTTTAGCGCCGAGTGCCTTCAGATCAGCGTGCGTGCCAGACTGAGCCTCTTGCCATTGTTCGTAAGCCGTTTTACAGAGTGCGATGGCCGTCTTGCCTTGCAGGCTTTCTGGCAGTTTCGAATCCAGTGTGCTGTCCGTACGGCTGACAAAGAAGCTGGCGACGGATGCTACGTCACCGATACGCTCCGGGGTTCTCCGCTGCTGGCAGTGCGCCACCCAGCGACGCAGGCCGGTTTCGTGCGCGGCCTGAACCGCTTCGAGCTGCTCTAAAGAAAAAATCAGCGTCACATTAACGTTGATGCCGTGGGCGATCACTTCGCTGATAGCTTGGCAGCCGGCCTCCGTGGCCGGAATCTTGATCATGGCATTGGGCCGGTTAATCGTTTGCCACAAACGTACGGCCGCGGCCGTGGTGCCTTTGGCATCGTGCGCCAGGGTGGGCGACACTTCGAAACTGACGTAGCCCTGTTGCCCAGCGGTTTTTTGCCACAGCGGCAAAAACAGATCGCAGGCAGCCTGAATATCCGGGAGCACGACGCTTTCGAAGCGGATTTCCGGGTTGGGCTCAATGCTTCGTGCAGCGGCAATGGCCGGTTGATAAGCAGAATCCTTGCTCAGCGCCTGATGAAAGATGGCCGGATTGGAGGTCAGACCAGCCACCGCATCGTTGTTAATCCAGTCGGCCAGCGTGCCGCTTTCAAGCAGCTGACGCGATAATGTATCCAGCCAGATCTGCTGGCCCAATTGTGCAACCGCAGCAATTCGACTCTGGGAAATGGGGGCTTGATGCGTTGATTGGGTCATGGCAGTCTAATGGTCAGCTTCGTGTAAGGGTACAGGCGTAATTATGGCGTCTGACCTGTAAAACCATCGCCTTTTCAAATCGGCGATGATGACCAGCCTGACACCATTCAGGATGCGGCAGGAAGTTTTTATCATAAAAACAGATGTAGTCGTTACTGCATCATGACAAGTAAGCCAGAGGAGGCTGAGGAACTATGGGCAAGTATCAGGATTTTCATAAGCGTTCCATCGAAAACCGTGATGACTTCTGGGCCGAGCAGGCACAGCTGGTCGAGTGGAAGGAACCCTTTACCCAGGTTTGTGATTATTCGCGTCCACCATTCGTTAAATGGTTTGTGAATGGTAAGACTAACCTCTGCTACAACGCGGTGGATCGCCATGCAGCCGAACGCCCGAATGATCGTGCACTAGTTTACATTTCGACAGAAACCGATGAAGAGCGGGTTTACACTTGGGCAGAGTTACAGCGTGAAGTTGAGCGCATGGCCGCCATTCTGCAAAGCCAGGATGTCAAAGAGGGTGACCGCGTTCTGATTTATATGCCGATGATTCCGGAAGCCATTTTCGCCATGCTGGCGACAGTGCGTATCGGTGCCATCCATTCGGTCGTATTCGGTGGCTTTGCCGCCGGCTCGCTGGCAACCCGTATTGATGATGCCAAACCGAAGGTCATGGTGACTGCCGATGCCGGCATGCGTAACGGCAAGCCAGTGCCATACAAGCACCTCGTTGACGAATCGCTGAGCCTGGCTGAGTTCCCGCCGGCCAAGGTGATCATCGTTGATCGCGGCCTGGATAAAGGCTTCCCACGTGTTGACGGTCGCGATGTGGATTACGCCACGCTGCGTGCCCAGCACATGGATGCCCAAGTGCCTTGTACTTGGGTCGAGTCGTCGCATCCATCGTATATTCTGTATACCTCGGGTACCACTGGCAAGCCGAAGGGCGTGCAACGTGATACCGGTGGTTACCTGGTCGCTCTGGCTGCTTCGATGAAGCACATTTATCAGGGTGGCAAGGGTGAAACCTTCTTCTCGACCTCGGATATTGGTTGGGTGGTCGGTCACTCTTACATCGTTTATGGCCCGCTGATTGGCGGTATGGCCACCGTGGTGTACGAAGGTACGCCGCTGCGCCCTGACCCAGCCATCTGGTGGAAGATCGTAGAGCAGTACAAGGTTAATGTGATGTTCTCGGCGCCAACGGCTGCCCGTGTTCTCAAGAAGCAGGATCCTGCTTACATGAAGAAGCACGATCTTTCGAGCCTGAAGCATATCTTCATGGCAGGCGAGCCGCTGGACGAGCCAACGCATGAATGGTTTATGTCTGAGTTGAATAAGCCAGTGATCGATAACTACTGGCAGACCGAAACCGGTTGGCCAATGATTGCCGCGGTACCTGGTGTTGAAAAAACTCCAATCAAGTATGGTTCGCCATCGTTCCCGGTTTATGGTTACGATCTGCGTATCTTCCGTGAAGACGGTACTGAGTGTGGTCCGAACGAGAAGGGTATCGCTGCGGTTGTGCCGCCAATGCCGCCAGGCTGTCTGTCGACGGTGTGGGGTCAGGATGAGCGCTTTGTCAGCACCTACTTCAGCCTGTTCAAAGAGCCGCTGGTCTACTCGTCGTATGACTGGGCAATTAAAGATGACAATGGTTACTTCACCATCCTGGGTCGTACCGATGACGTGATTAACGTGGCCGGCCACCGCCTGGGCACCCGCGAAATCGAAGAAGCTGTCCAGAACCACAAGGCAATTGCCGAAGTGGCTGTGGTTGGCGTTGAAGATAAGCTCAAGGGTCAGGTACCGATCGCCTTCGCCGTGGTGAAGAGCGCGGACAGCGTCGATACACCGGAAAAGGTTAAGGCACTGGAGAAGGAAGTCATGGGCACGGTCGATAGCATCCTGGGCGCTATTGCACGTCCAGGCCGTGTCTACTTCGTGACTGCATTGCCGAAGACTCGTTCGGGCAAGATGCTGCGTCGTTCACTGCAGGCGCTGGCCGAAGGCCGTGACCCGGGTGATCTGACCACCATTGATGACCCATCGACCATCGAGAACATCAAGAAGATGGTTGCCGCGGGTTAATCAACTCAGCACCAAACAAAACGGCCAGTCTGCGGACTGGCCGTGTTTCTTTGTGAGCACGTGGTGTGCAAAATGTGCTGGCGCTAGTCTGTTAAAAGGCTTTGCGGGGGTTCTGCAAGATTTTCGACTAAAGCCCCAAGGCCTAGAGCGGATAGCGAATGAGGTAACCGTACGGGGTTCATGGTCGACATTAACCGGATGGTTCCTTTGCCTGTAAGTGATTCGGCGCCGGCAACCTTGATGGCTTGTCGTGCAACAGCATCCGCAACGCCAACCAGCTGTGCATGGTCACCAATGAGTCGGCTGAGGGTAGGGGCTAGGAAGTCATAGTGTGTGCAACCAAGCACAACCTGATCTACGCCTTGGTTTATTAAGGGTAGTAATTGTGAAGTAATGTCTTCAACAATTGAAGGTGCGTCAAGATTTAGATTTTCCACCTCAGTCGCCCAGCCCTCGCAGGGGATGATGTGTACAGTTTTATGCGGCGCATGGCGCGCAATGAGTAACGCGAGGCGCTGGCTTTTGGCCGTGGCAGCTGTAGCGAGTACGGCGATCTTGCCTGTTTCGGTATTCAGTGCGGCGGGTTTAATGCCGGGTTCAACGCCGACAATAGGTATGTTTGGATGCTCGGCGCGTAATGCTTCAATCGCTTCTGCTGTAGCGGTATTGCAGGCGACCACGAGGGTGTTGCAGCCTTCTTTAATCAGCGCC
>JBPCSW010000169.1:0-3777 GCA_051006675.1 Fluviibacter sp. | reverse complement strand
CATGAAAGATGTGACCAGCTTTTATTGAGAATCTTATAAAAACGCGACGCGAGCAACTCGGAAAGAGCCAACACGACTTAATCAGCAGCCTTGGATATTCCAATCCAACAAAGGCTGCGACTAGGCTCAGGCAGTTTTATGAAGGTTGCTCCAAACCAAATCTTGACTTTGTGAGCCGTTTGGCGGCGGCGCTGCAGATATCGGAGTCAGTTATTCTTGAAGCAATAAGGGAAAGTCAGCAACAAATTGCTTTTGAGAGAGATAGGGTATGGCGTACAAATTTTAAACCGCACTGTCTGATTCAAACGGCTAAAAATGGTAGACCTAAACAAATCACCATAGCAGCGTTTACTGGCGCCATGAAGTATGTGGTTAAGGAATTTCCACCAGAAATTGCACACACAAAATACTTGCCATACGTCATGTTGAACTTGGAAGACTGGCTTGTAGATGTGAATAATTTTTTCTTTGAACCGGTAGGATTTGTGATTAACTGGTCTCCCGATAGCTCATCTGCGTATTTATTGAATGGTTCGAAACTTTGCGACTTCAGTAGCGCTTTAAAGCATGGGGTACTTGGCTGGTCAACAAAGTAAGCAAATTGGACGATTAAATGACAACTGCATTTGAAACACTTTACTATTTGGCAGTAGATTTACAGACAAACCCAGACTATCGACACTTAACATCGCATCATGATGTGGCAGGGCGTGAAGAAGTTGAAAGAAGGCTTCGAGAATCAATCCTAACCTTGAACATGCCTGGCGAAGGGTTGATACACCGCTGGGACAGGGTCAGGGTTTTCTGCCGAAATCTGGTCAACCGGGCTCAACCTGCAGTTAGGGAGGCGGACGTTAAACGAGTGCTAGAAGTGGTAGAGAACGATCATCATAGCTATGAGGACAGAGTAGTAGCGTTACCTGAAATTGCTTCGAGTATGCTGACAGGCAGAAGAGCTGATGGATATGTAAGCGCACTTCGTAAAATAGCGTCTGATCAAGTTTATTCGGAATTAGGAAACCTAACACTTCTGGAATGGATAGATCAGAGATGGGCTTTCTGGGTTGGCCGGCCCATTGAAGACTTGGATGTTGATGAGCTTTTGTATGACATTGATGTTTTGAGCGTGATTAAGTCAACGAAAATTGAAGGGATGGGCCTTCCTCTGGCGGCAAATTTTTTTGCTGACATTGGCCTTCGTGTGTTTGCTAAACCAGATCTTCACGTCACCCCAATAATTAACATGCTTCAGCTTCGTTATGGGGAGAGTGCTGCGTTTCGGGGGTTGGTAGAAATTGCGCAGGCTGAAAACGATTTGCTTAGCCATAATCGGAGATTTAATTGGTTAATGGAAAGCGGCGGTCTTTATCCACGCTATCTTGACAGGATAATTTACTTAATTGGGTCAGACAATTACAGCTTAGATGGCGTGAAGAATAAACGCCAAGCTCCCAAACGTCGAGAACTAATGCGTGATTCTCTTGTCGCGGCCGGGTTGATTCAGGCGCGTTATTCAGGACAACTATACTAGGGTCGTACAGAATATTTACTAATTCTTAGAGAACCGAACCGGAAAAAATTCTTGTAGGTCAGCGCTATCGAGACTCTCTGGGTTCTTGGCAAGCTTGCAGAGCTTGAGAGCTCTGTCTTTGGCCAGTTTTTTATTTAGCGATGCCCCATTCTTTCGCCATGATTCGCAGTTAAACCATTTATCATCTCTCAACCACAGATTACCCGTTTCTCCGGGATTGTTATCCCGAGGGACAATTGACTTGAACAGATTTTCCATGCGAGTCTTTTGAGGTACTTGTGATCGAGATCCTCCTGGTACTAGGAGTGTTTGTATTTTGCTAGTATGCGCAGAGAGAAGTGGTCGGGATAGTTTGAACAGATATTCCTGATTGATAAGTGGAAGACCTGCGTTGTTAAGCTGCCATAGGAACCGCTGGCAGCAGTGCGGTAAAAGCTTCATGCGGTGTCTGTCGATCCAGACTGCTATGGGGGCGCCGGTGATTGTACCAATCGATGTAATCCATGATGGATTGCCGCGCCTGGCTCACTGAATCGTAGGCGTGCAGGTAGACCCGCTCGTACTTCAGAGACTTCCAGAAGCGCTCGACGAAGACGTTGTCGCGCCAGGCCCCTTTGCCATCCATACTGAGTTGGCAGCCTTGGGCTTTGACCGCCTCGACGAAATCGGTGGCCGTGAACTGGCTGCCCTGATCGGTGTTGATGATTTGCGGCCGCCCGTAACGGGCGAAAGCCTGTTTGAGCACCTCGACGGCATGGCAAGATTCCAGGGTGATAGCGACCTTGGCAGCCAACACCTTACGACTGACCCAGTCGATGACGCAGGTCAGGTAGACAAAGCCTTTGGCCATGGGAATATAGGTTGTATCCAGCGCCCAGACCTGGTTGGCTTCCCGGATGGAGATGCCGCGCAGCAGATAGGAATAGACGGTATGCCCCGGATGCTTCTTACTGGTGCCGGGTTTGCGGAACAAGGCCTCGACACCCATGCGTCGCATGAGCCCCCGTACCCGGTCCCGGCCGACATGGGGGTAACCCAGCCGGTGGAGCTGGTCACGCAGTTGTCGTGATCCCATGAAGGGATGCTCCAGGTGCAGGCGGTCGATGTGACCCATGAGTTCCAGATCCTCCGTGCTGACCGGCCTAGGCAGGTAATAGACGCTACCGCGGCTGATGCCCGCCAGCTTGGCCTGCTGCTTGATGGGTAGTTTGTGGGTTCGGTCAATCATCGCTTTGCGCTCAGCAGTCCCACCCGTGTGAGCGCACCTTCTAAAAAATCGTTCTCCAACGTCAGCTGCCCGATCTTGGCGTGCAGCGCCTTGAGATCAACGGCAGGCTCCGACTTGCCCACCTTGTCGAATACGCCAACAGCTTGCTCCTGAAGCTGTCGCTTCCAGTCGGTGATCTGATTCGGGTGAACATCATATTTCTGCGCCAATTCCGCTAGCGTGTGTTCGCCCGATAACGCAGCCAAGGCCACCTTGGCCTTCAATATCGGTGAGTGGTTCCTTCTCGGTCGTCTTGCCATCGTCTGCTTCCTTCCCGGCTTCTCAAGCCGTCAAATTAGCAGATCTTTCCACTTATCGCCCTGTTCAAATTTGCCCGACCACTTCTGAATGTACTATGTGTATGCATTACTCAATCCAACAAACCAATGTGTTTTTTACGTCGGGAAGGGCCAAGGAGGAAGGGTTGCCGAGCACTTTGGAGATGCAAGAAATTTCTCTTCTGTAAAAATTGCTGAGCGAAAAAAGCATAAGCTTGAAACCATCGATGATCTTTTACGCCTTGGAAAAAAACCATCGGAGATGACAAAGATCCTTGCAAGGATTGAAACAGATGATGACTCATTGTTACTAGAAACATTTTTTATGAAATTCTGCTTCAATCCTCGACAGCTAGAAAATGCAACATCTGGCAAATATCACGAATTATTTAGAGCAAATAATGACTGGCAAATCCGTCATGGATTCGAAATAAGAACGGAAACTAAAGGCTCTGGCAATAGAAAAATACAAGAAGACCTATTTAAAGGACAGTTTTTAAATTTCCTCGACGAAATCGCTAGCGAGATTGTCAAGGACGCAAAATCCACATTAAATATTGACTTAGTTTTTGATGATGCCAGGATATCTGGAGCGGGAGAGTTATCACGTGACGCAGTTTTATCAACCCCAGTGGGCCATGTTCTTCTGAGGTTGCATATTCGCTCAGAAGTGGTCGGGCAAATTTGAACAGGGCGATAAG
>JBPCSW010000168.1:0-7624 GCA_051006675.1 Fluviibacter sp. | reverse complement strand
CGCTTCTTGGGCTAATCAGCATTTCGATGCCATTTTGCTAGATGCGCCCTGTTCGGGTTCTGGCGTTGGCTGTCGTCATCCGGATGCCAAGTGGCTACGTCGGAATGATGATGTGTACGCGCTGGCGCGAACACAAAAGCGGTTGCTGAAAGCATTATGGCCGTTACTAAAGCCGGGCGGTCGGTTGCTGTATGGCACCTGTTCGGTATTCGCACTAGAGAATCAGACGCAGATCGCCAATTTTCTGGCGCTGCACCCTGATGCGAAACTTGAATCACAAATATCGCTGTTGCCCGATGCGCGGCACGATGGGTTTTTTTACGCCCTCTTGAGCAAGGTGCCGGCATGACATTCAACGACCGTTTCTTTTCGAAATGGTGGTTGTTAGTGGCAATGCTTTTCTTCAGCGCGCAGGTTTTGAAGGCGCATGCCGGGGCAGAAGTACGAGAGGTGACGCTGACGCAAAGCGAAGAAGCTGTGAGCTTGAACGGCAGCTTTGCGCTGCAACTCTCACCTTCTCTGACCGATGCAGTGAATCATGGCATCCCGCTGGTGTTTCAGATTCAGGCGCAGGTACGTCGTCCTCGTTGGTACTGGGTTGATGAGGCCTTGTATACAGCACATACAGATCGGCGCCTGACGTATAACGCATTGGTACGCAATTACCGGGTGACGGAAGGACAGGATGGTCGCAACTTTCTGAATCTCTCGGACGCGTTGAATTATGTGGCGCGTCCGGTGAGCTGGCCTATCGCTGGCGGTCGGATTCGTTCTGGTGAGGTGGTTGATGTGCAGGTGCGCTTCCGCCTCGATCCGGCGTTCTTGCCTAAACCATTTCAGGTTGTTTCATTTGGTGATCGCGATTGGCGCCTGGATAGTGATTGGCGCAGTTTCCGTTTGACGGTACCTGCCGTCTCGGGAGGCAAATAATGCGTCTGGCCATGTTCATCATGACGCTGGTGTCAGTGGCACTGTTGTTTTTGCTGACACAGGCCTCAGCGAATACAGACTTCTTTGCTCGCCATTACTCATGGCTGGTGGGGTTGAATATTCTGCTGGGCGCAGCGATGCTTCTTGTGATTGGCGTACAGCTATTTCGCTTATGGCGAGACCACCGGCAGCAGATTTTTGGCGCACGACTGAAGTTTCGTTTGATGCTCATGTTGGCCATTATGGCGTTGGTGCCGGGTGCGCTGATTTATGCGGTATCGGTACAGTTTGTCACGCGCAGTATCGAGAGCTGGTTTGATGTGCGCGTTGAGCAGGCATTAGAAGCCGGTCTGAATCTGGGGCGTGATGCTCTCGAAGGTGTGACGATTGGATTGGTGAGTACTACGCGCGATGCGGCAACTGCGATTGCCCAGCGCGATGCCGCACAAGCACCAGCGGTCCTCGCCAAGCTCAAACAGGTAACAGCTGCTCAATCAACGGCGCTGTTACAGATTTCGGGCAACCGCATTGAAGTGATAGGCACTACGTTGGCACGCGGTGAAACACCAGTGCTGCCGCTGCCAGCGCAGGTAGCAGAAGCCCGCAAAAGCGGGGCGTTTAGCGTTATTGAAGCTGACAGTACAGGGTTGCCAATCCTGCGCGCCATTGTTTTGTTGCCGACGGCTTCTCCGCAACAGGTTGCTAATCGTTTGCTGGAAGTAGTGGTGCCAGTGCCGGCGAAGCTTGCTGCCGATTCGGAAGCCGTACAGTCAGTCTATCGTGAGTACCGTGAGTTGGAATTAGCGCGTGATGGGTTAACGCGCCTTTATGCCATTACGTTAACGCTGACGTTGATGTTGGCGCTGGCTGCTGCATTTTCTGCAGCCTTTATTCTGGCGCGCCGGTTTACGGCACCTTTAACTATTCTGGCGGAAGGTACGCAGGCTGTTGCAGCGGGCGACTTCTCTCCTAAGCAAACGGTCGTTAGCAATGATGAGCTGGGTATTCTGACCCAATCATTCAATCGCATGACGTTCCAGCTGCGTGAAGCACATACCGAAACCGAACGACATCGGGGTGATCTGGAACGTGCCCGTGCCTACCTGCAGGAAGTGCTTGATAACCTATCGGCCGGGGTTCTGGCATTTGATCGCCGCTTTGTCTTGAAGGCGGTGAATGATGCAGCCAAGACATTGCTAGCGGAAGATTGGGTCGGTTTGATTTCGGAGCCACTGGAAGCCTGGCCACGACAGGAGCATCTGGCACGGACCATTCGCGATGGTTTTGCCAAATACGGTGACGCCTCCTGGCAGCTTGAGGTAGAGCGTGTGCTACCGGATGGGCGTAAACAGCAATTGATGGTGCATGGCTCGGAATTGCCAGAACAATCCGGTGGTGGTTACGTGGTCGTGTTTGATGACATCACTGAGTTGATTGCAGCCCAGCGGGCTACGGCCTGGGGTGAAGTAGCAAGACGATTAGCTCATGAGATCAAGAACCCGCTAACGCCGATCCAACTTGCCGCAGAGCGGCTAGAGCATAAGTTGTCGAAACAGTTGGCGGATGCCGATGCCGACATGCTGCAACGCTCAACACGCACGATCGTCAATCAGGTTCAGGCCATGAAGCACATGGTGGATAGCTTCCGCGATTACGCGCGCTTGCCGCCAGCCAATCTGATGGCGATCGATCTGAATGAATTGTTGCGCGACATGCTGGTGTTATATGAAAGCTCCAAGACACCGATTAATGCCGAGCTTGCTGCAGCGTTGCCTAAGATCAAGGGTGATCCGACACAGCTACGACAGATCATTCATAACCTGATTCGTAATGCGCAAGACGCTACCGAGGGTCTGCCGGATGCCAGGATCGATGTGACGACGCATCTTGCGGGCAAACAGATCGCCTTGGTGATTTCAGATAACGGCGCGGGTTTCCCGCCTGAAATTATGGCGAATGCGTTCGAGCCTTATGTCACGACCAAGCCCAAGGGGACGGGCCTGGGTTTGCCCATCGTTAAAAAAATTATCGAGGAGCACGGCGGCAAGATTGCTCTCGCTAATCGAGAGGCAGGTGGCGCAGAAATTCGTATTACCTTACAGGTGGCTAATGACACCGAATCGATTAATCAAGAACCACAGAAGTCGGTAGGAGCCTGATATGGCAGAAATACTGGTAGTTGATGACGAGGTTGGTATCCGGGAATTGCTTTCCGAGATCCTGGCGGATGAAGGACACAGCGTTATGCTGGCTGAGAACGCCACGCGGGCGCGTGAGCTGCGCGCCAGTCGCCGACCTGATCTGGTGCTGCTCGACATCTGGATGCCGGATGCGGATGGTATTTCTTTATTAAAAGAATGGTCAGCCAATGGGTTGCTCACCATGCCGGTGGTGATGATGTCGGGGCATGGCACCATTGATACCGCTGTTGAAGCAACCCGCATCGGTGCTGTCGATTTTCTGGAGAAGCCGATCGCGCTTCAGAAACTGTTGGCAACCGTTAAAAAATGTCTGAAGCCGGATGCCTCTGCGACGCGTCAGCACTATGCGGTCGATTCGCTCTTGCAAATTGGTTTGCTGAAGAAGTTCGGCCAGCGCATTGCCCAGTCCGCGAAGCATTCGCCGATTCTGTTTTTGCGCGGCGCACAGGGGCTGATTGCAGAAGTGGGTGCGCGTAGTCTGCTAACGCCGCATGCACCCTGGCTGAATCTATCGCAAGAAAGTCGTGCTATTACGCAGGAAATGCTGGAACAGAACGCAGGTGGCGTGCTGTTTCTCCCTGAGCTACATGGCGCCGGTCGTATGGCTCAGATGAATCTGAGTTTTGTGCTCGACCGTCTGGCCAAGTACCGTCTGACACTGGTGGTGGCGAGTAGCGTTTCAGCGGAAGCGATTATCGAGAGCGGTGTGGATGCTGCATTGGTTAATCGACTCAGTGATGTCTGGGTTGGCCTGCCGGCCATCTCTGAATCCGCCAACGATTTGCCGGAGCTCTTGCCAGCATTGCTAACGCTGCTCTGCGAGCAGGGCAACGTACCCCATCGCAACATGGCACCTGATGCGCTTAATGTATTGCGTCAGAAAAACTGGAGTGGCTCGGATGGTGGGTGGAGTTCGCTGCTCGGTGCCTTGAAGAATCTGGCATTGAATGCGCTCGATGAAACGATTAGTCGTCAGGATGTCGATGGCCTATTGCTTTCTGTTACTGAGCCGATGGCAGAAAAGTCTGACGCCGAGTCCGAAGGGTCGCTCGTTGAGTTTTATGCGATGCCGCTTAAAGAGGCGCGCGATGCTTTCGAGCGTTTGTATCTGACACATCATATTTCACGTAGCAGCGGCAACATGACGCGTGTCGCCGAACAGAGTGGCTTAGAGCGCACACATTTGTATCGCAAGTTCAAACAATTGGGTATTACGCTGGAACGTAGAGATAACGTTTCCGGCAGTTAGTTTTTGCTTATCTTTTCTACTTATAAGACCGTTTGGAGTTATTGTGTCCCGTCCTCGTAATGACCTTTTTTTGCGCGCCTTACTTAAGGAACCCACTGAAACGACCCCGGTATGGCTAATGCGGCAGGCCGGTCGTTACCTACCGGAATATCGTGAAACGCGTAAACGCGCCGGTAGCTTTCTGGGACTGTGTAAAAACCCGGCTTACGCCTGTGAGGTGACGCTACAACCCTTGGCACGTTACGATCTGGATGCCGCAATTCTTTTTTCCGACATTCTCACCGTGCCTGATGCGATGGGCCTGGGATTATATTTTTCTGAAGGCGAAGGCCCTAAGTTCGAGCGACCACTGCGCGACGAGTGGGAAATTCGTAACCTGTGCGTGCCAGACCCTCATGATCAGCTGCGTTACGTCATTGATGCCGTTGCCGAGATTCGTAAAGCGCTGGATAACAGCGTACCGCTGATCGGTTTTTCAGGCAGCCCATGGACTTTGGCCTGTTATATGGTTGAAGGCGGGGCTTCTGATGATTACGCCCGGATCAAATCGATGCTTTACGATCGGCCGGATCTGATGCACAAGATTCTCGAGGTTACGACCGAGTCGGTGATTCAGTACCTAAATGCACAGATTGAAGCAGGTGCTCAGGCGGTGATGATTTTTGATTCCTGGGGCGGCACGTTGGCCGAATCCGCTTTTCATGAGTTCTCTTTGAATTACATGAAGCGTATTGTGGCTGCTTTGCACAAGACCTGGGACGGTGAACGGATCCCTTCGATTGTCTTTACCAAGGGCGGTGGTTTGTGGCTCGAGGCATTGGCGGATACCGGTGCTGACGGTCTGGGTCTGGACTGGACGATTGATATTGGTAAGGCACGCGCCCGTGTAGGCGATCGCGTAGCGCTGCAGGGGAACCTGGATCCAACCATTCTGCGTGCCGGGCCGGAAGCGGTGGCGCGTGAGGCAGAAAAAGTTCTCCGTAGCTTCGGTCAGGCTAATACGGGGCATGTCTTTAATTTAGGGCATGGTATTAGCCAATTTACCCCGCCAGAGAATGTATCGGTGCTGGTAGATACGGTGCATTCGGTCGGCCGGGCGATGCGCGCAGGGCGGTAATTCGGATGGATGGGAAGACCCGAGTACAAGGCTGTGCTGTGGCTGGTTTCAACCTGTCAAGACGGCTGCCTTGGGTCTTTTACCCACAAAGTTATCCACAATGCAGAAACGCCGCTTTACCTATATATTTCAGCATGTTGCAGCGGTTGGCAGAGAACTCCGTTAAGAAATATCCGCTAACGAGGGGATAACTGCAAGCCATGCAAAAACCCCTTGAAAATCAGGCTGTTTTGTGGCGATTGCGTGTTGCCATTGATGCCCCGTTAGCTGTTAATTTTGATTACCTCGCTCCGGCGGATGCCAGACCGGATGATGTGGGTTTGCGGGTGGTCGTTCCTTTTGGAACAGGGCGACGAGTCGGGGTGATTCTGGCAGTGTTGTCCTTAAGCGATCCAGATGGCGCACTAGATGCGCCAGATGCGGCCCAGTTAAAACCTGCCGAAACCATTTTGCGTGATCTACCGCCGATGCCTGCGGACTGGATCTCGCTTTGCCTGTTTGCTGCGAGCTATTATCAGGCGGCACCCGGTGAGGCCTTATTACAGGCAATTCCAACAGGTTTGCGTAAGCCAGATCCGGTGAAGCGTCGAAAGTTAGCACCTGCTAAAGCAGCCGACACTGCCGAGTTACCGAACGATGCGCGCCCGGTACTCACTGCAGGTCAATCTCGCGTTCTTGATGAACTGCTGCCACGTCTGAATGGCTACTCGGCCAATCTTTTGTTCGGGATCACCGGTTCCGGTAAAACCGAAGTCTATTTACGTCTCATTGAGGCGGCACTGGATCAGGGTAAACAGGTCTTGTTGCTGGTGCCCGAAATCAACCTCACGCCGTTACTTGAATCACGCGTTGCAAAGCGCTTTGCGAATGTTCCGGTAGTGAGCCTGCATAGCGAAGTGACTGAGGCAGCGCGTGCGCGTCATTTTGCTGCAGCGCTTACAGGTGATGCAAAGATTGTGATCGGTACGCGTCTGGCTGTATTTACACCTATGCCTGCCTTGGGTCTTATCATCATTGATGAAGAGCATGATCCGGCCTATAAGCAGCTGGAAGGCATGCGTTATCACGCGCGTGATCTCGCTGTATGGCGTGCGCATCAAGTGGGCGTGCCGATTGTATTAGGGTCGGCAACGCCATCACCGGAAAGCTGGGCCAATGTGCAAAGCGGGCGCTATAAGCGGCTGGATTTGCCAGAGCGTGCTCATGCCGATGCAGTGCTGCCAGACATAACGTTGTTAGACACACGACGTATGACCCTCAAAGAAGGGTTGTCTCCTC
Organism: Fluviibacter sp.; assembly: GCA_051006675.1. GTDB lineage: Bacteria > Pseudomonadota > Gammaproteobacteria > Burkholderiales > Rhodocyclaceae > Fluviibacter. Next base: position 849 of record JBPCSW010000168.1, on the reverse strand, counting down.
AACTACTGGATGAGCTTGCCCGGGGGCTCGCGGCCAAAGAGCAGAGCCTGCTATTTATTAATCGCCGCGGTTATGCACCGGTGCTGACCTGTACCGCGTGTGGCTGGGTCTCTAATTGCCGTCGATGTGCGGCACATCGCGTTGTGCATAGCCTGGATCGCACCTTGCGTTGTCATCATTGCGGCGACACCTCCCCGATTCCACGCCAGTGTCCGGATTGCGGCAATGCCGATTTGCGCCCTTTAGGTCGCGGCACGCAACGCATCGAAGAAGCGCTGCGCAAGCATTTCCCAGATGCGCGGATTCTGCGAGTGGATCGCGACGTGGCGACAACACGCAAACAATGGGAAGCGCTGGAAGCGCAGATTCGTTCGCAAGATGTCGATATCCTGGTTGGCACGCAAATGCTGGCAAAAGGCCATGATTTTCCGGCACTCACACGCGTCGGTGTGGTCGGTGCAGATGCCGGCCTCTTTGCTGCGGACTGGCGTGCGCCGGAACGACTGTTTGCGCAGTTGATGCAGGTTGCCGGTCGCGCCGGTCGGGCAGAGAAACCGGGTCGGGTCATTGTGCAAACCGAGCATCCGGAACATCCGCTCTATCAATGCCTGTTACGCCACGACACACCGGCGTTTCTGGATCTGGAACTGACAGAGCGGCAGCGTGCGGGATTTCCGCCGTATGCGGCGCAGGCGATTATTCGGGCTGAGGCTAAACAGATTGATAATGTGCTGGAGTTTCTGCAGCGTATTCGTACGCTCGTGCCACAAGAACAACATCCGGATGTCTTTATTTATGATCCGGTGCCCATGCGCATGGTGCGGTTGGCCGGTCGGGAGCGGGCACAGC
>JBPCSW010000167.1:0-12435 GCA_051006675.1 Fluviibacter sp. | reverse complement strand
TATCACGGCCCTGGGCAGGTGGTGGTGTATTTGCTGATTGATTTGCAACGACGCCAGATCAAGGTGCGAGAACTCGTTAATAAGATCGAACAGGCTGTGATTGATCTATTGGCCACTTACGGCATCACGGCGGCACGTCGCGAAGGCGCGCCAGGCGTTTACGTGGGCGATGCCAAGGTCGCTGCTTTGGGTTTGCGTATTCGCAATGGATGCAGTTATCACGGCGTTAGCCTTAACGTGGATATGGATTTGTCGCCGTTTGCTGCAATCAACCCCTGTGGTTATGCGGGTATGGCGGTTACCCAATTACATGATTTGGGTGTTAACGTATCGGTTTCCGAAGCAGGCGAAGCACTGCTCCAACATTTGCTGAATCAATTGGAGATGTCCCATGGCTGACGCCGGGGTAAAACAAAAAGGCGAACTTAAGACGGCGCGTATTCCTATCAAGATTGTGCCGCAGGAAGCACTGAAAAAGCCGGATTGGATCCGCGTCAAAGCCGGTAACGATGCCGGCCGTTTTGGTGAAATCAAAAAAATGCTGCGCGACCAGAAGTTACATACGGTCTGCGAAGAAGCAGCGTGTCCGAATATTGGCGAGTGCTTCGGCCGTGGTACGGCAACCTTCATGATCCTCGGGGATATCTGCACGCGTCGCTGCCCATTCTGTGATGTAGGCCATGGCAAACCATTGCCGCCAGATCCGGATGAACCACGTCATCTGGCAGAATCTGTCGCCAATCTGAAGTTGCGTTATGTGGTGATTACCAGTGTGGATCGTGATGATCTGCGCGATGGGGGCGCCCAGCATTTCGTCGATGTTATTCGTGCGGTGCGCGAAGCTTCGCCGACTACAACCATTGAAGTCCTAGTGCCAGATTTTCGTGGCCGTATGGATGTAGCACTGGATATTTTTGGCCAGGCGTTGCCGGATGTGATGAACCACAATCTGGAAACAGTGCCTCGCTTATACAAGCAGGCGCGCCCGGGCGCAGATTATGCGCACTCATTGAATTTCCTGAAGGCATTCAAGGAGCGTTATCCGAATGTGCCGACCAAATCAGGTTTGATGGTGGGTCTGGGCGAAACCGATGAAGAAATCATCGAAGAACTCAAAGACATGCGCGCCCACGACATTAATCTGCTAACGATTGGCCAGTATCTGGCACCATCGAATCACCATCTGCCGGTAGTACGTTACGTGCACCCGGATACCTTCAAGCATTTCGAAACCGAGGCTTTGGCTTTGGGTTTCGAAGGCGCTGCGTGCGGTCCGATGGTGCGATCCAGCTACTGGGCAGACCAGCAGGCGCATAGCGCCGGCGTAGTTTAAGTCAGGCGTCACTGCTACTGCGGAGGCGTAGGCGCTTCCGCAGTAGCGGGGTGCTCGACAACCCTACCGTTTGCCTCTAGCACCAGACGCTTGAAATCTGGCGAATTCAGCAGCGCTGAACCTGCGGCTGCGCGGAGCCGATCAACGGCTTCGTCCGGAAGCACGAAGGACGTTGGTAGTTCATTAAGATAGGCACGTTCTTCAGCATCGGGCACGCCGGCAAATGACACGTCGATGGTGTAGAGCTTGGCATCGGGCACGCGACGAATCACATCCAGTGCACCATTCGATTGTTGTTTGCCGATACGTTTAATGGCAGGCAAGTCACGGACGTCACGCATCTGTTGCCAGCGTGCTTCAATGTCACGCAAGCCTTCGATCTGCTCATTCGAATAGCGGTCTATCGGTACGCCAGCTGCTTTAACCAGGATCGATAGGGTGCCAGGTGGGTTTTCCGATTTATTCCAATCTGTTTTTGGCGTGGAAACGGAGTTAACCACAACAACAATAATCTTTTTAACGTGATCCAGCGGTGTTTTGTATCCGGCTTCACGTAGGGCTTCTAGTGTATTGAAAACATCCAAGCCACCACGTAGACCGAGATTGTCTGAAATGCCGCCATCGACCAGATGTAGATAAGGGTCGCCATCATTCATGAATCCCTGCAGCTCACGAATACGTTCCAGCGCTCTTGCTGCCGGGCGCGGCGGGTTAGGAATGTCTACGAAAGGCGTAAACCAGGTGGGCATGTGTTTGCCGCAGCGACCGCCATAGCTATTAATAGTCAGTGGAGAGAGTACGACGGGTACGGCCGAAGAGGCGGCTGCCGCACGTGATAGGCGAAATGATCCGAGGTCTGAGCAAAGCGCATCGAAATTGGAGGGCGTAAAAAGGATCCGGTAGCCGGTGGCGAGATCGGTTGATGATACGGCAACAACAGGGCCATCTTTGCGATCCAGATCAGCAAAGGTCGCACCATTAAACAGAATCTCGTCGTACAGATCTGCCGCCATCTCGGAGCGGCCCCATCCTGTTGAGGAGAGGCTGCCCCAATTAAGCGGATTGAAACTGCGCGCGATGAGCTCACCTTGAACGTTACGTTTGAGGAAGCGACTCTCGTAATCATCAAAGAGCTTTTCGCCATACAAACCGTAAGCCAAGGCAGTAAAGCTACCACCGGAGACGCCGGTAATCACGTCCACATGATCGATGAGACGAGAGTGCTGGCCTTGTGCGTTAACAAACTCTGTCTTGCGTAGTGCCTCTAGAACGCCATAGGAGAAAGCAGCGGCACGCGTGCCGCCACCTGAAAATGCAAGCGCAACCAGCGTTGTTTTTGGCGCTGTTTGCGTACCTTTGCGCTCAAAGCTATAGGTTTTGGTATTCTCAACGTGATCGATTGGCGGGTTAACCGGGCGTGTTGCACAGGCGGTCAGCGCGCAGCAAGACAGCGTGAGGAGAAAGAGCTTGAGTTGCGCGCGCATCATCCTGCTTACTTAGCCGCGCTAACAGGCTTCACGCGTGATGCGCATTGTTTCGCTTTGGCACGTGCCTCGTCGGTATCTTTGGCCGTGGCCAGCGCAACACCCATGCGGCGGCGTTCAAAGCTTTCCGGTTTGCCAAAGAGGCGCAGATCGCTGTCCGGCACTTGCAAGGCATGTGCCACGCCTTCAAAGGCAATACCCTTTTCTTCCAGGCCGCCATAAATGACAGCTGAGGCGCCTGGCTGGCTGCAGGTGGTGTTGACTGGCAGACCGAGAATGGCGCGCGCATGCAATTCGAATTCGGATTGACGCTGCGTGCACAGGGTTACCAGACCGGTATCGTGTGGACGTGGACTCACTTCCGAGAACCAGACATCGTCACCCTTCACAAATAGCTCAACCCCGAAAATGCCGCGACCACCGAGATTTTCCGTAACAGCCTTTGCAATCTCGCGTGAGCGTTCGATCGCGCGTTGCGACATCGGCATTGGTTGCCATGATTCAACGTAGTCGCCCTTGACCTGTACGTGTCCGATTGGATCACAGAAGAAGGTTTCAACATTGCCTGATGCGCCTACAGCGCGCACGGTTAGCTGAGTAATTTCGTAATCAAAATCGACCATGCCTTCGACGATGACGCGTCCCTGGTTAACGCGACCACCGGCCGCAGCGTAATCCCAGGCAGGTTTTACGTCTTCTGGAGTGCGCACCAAGGACTGACCTTTGCCGGACGATGACATCACCGGTTTGATGAAGCAGGGATAGCCAATCTCATTGATCGCAGCCTGCATTTCTTCGAGCGAGTCGGCAAATTTGTAAGCCGATGTTGGCAAGCCCAATGTTTCTGCAGCCAGGCGGCGAATGCCTTCACGATTCATGGTCAGCTGCGTAGCGCGTGCGGTCGGAATCACTTCGGCCAGACCATCGCGCTCGATTTCCACGAGCATGTCGGTAGCAATCGCTTCGATTTCTGGCACCACGAGATCCGGCTTTTCGCGAATAACGAGTTCACGCAGGGCTTCGCCATCAGTCATGTTAATAACGTGTGCACGATGCGCGACTTGCATCGCAGGAGCGTCGGCATAACGATCAACGGCAATCACTTCGCAACCCAGTCGCTGTAGAGAAATAACGACTTCTTTACCGAGCTCGCCACAGCCGAGCATCATGACGCGCAGTGCGCTGGAAGAATTAGGTGTGCCGAATCGAAACATGACAAAGCCCTCAGGAAGAAAAGTGTGTGGGATTAATTAAAAATGAAAGAAGCCCGGCGAGCGCGTAAGACGCTGCCTGCTGACGAATGGATTGACGATCTCCGTCAAAATAGACGGTTTCTGTTTTGCAGGTGGCTTTGTTAGCCCAGCCAAAGCAAACCGTGCCTACCGGTTTTTCAGCGGAGCCGCCATCGGGCCCGGCAATGCCGGTAACGGCAATCGCGTAATCGCTGTGGCTGTTTGCACAAGCGCCACGCGCCATAGCCGCAGCCACGGCCTCACTGACGGCGCCCTGTTGAGCAATAAGTGTGGCATCAACGCCAATTTCTTCGGTTTTGGCGGCATTAGCGTAAGTGACCCAGCCGCGTTCGAACCAGGCAGAACTCCCGGCACGTGTTGTAATTGCGGCAGCAATTAAGCCGCCTGTACACGACTCGGCGGTGACCAGATGTTCACCTTTTTGTGTAAGTCGGTCGGCAATTTCTGTGACCAGTGGTTCAGTGGATATTGTTTGCGACATTATTGATGCACGTTCAGATAAACAACCACTAGTAGAACGCCAAGCGTGAGCAAGGTATAAAGCGCCGCGATGACATCGTCCATCATCACGCCATAACCATTTTTAACCTTGCAATCATAGTAGCTGGCAGGCCAGGGTTTCTTAATGTCATAGAGACGGAATAGCGCAAAGGCGATGCCTTGCCAGGCCAGGTTGTCACCCATTACCTGAGATAGCAGCCAGAGCACTGCCCAGAAAGGCACGATTTCATCCCAGACAATGCTGCCGTGATCGATTTCGCCCAGAGTCGTGCCGGTCTTTTCGATTGCCACAATGCCCAGTACGAAAGACAGAAGAATCAGCAATAAAAAGCCATCGGCAGGCAGTGCGAGGTCGAGTGCGCGAAAGCTCGCCCAGGCAAAGAGCGTGCCGAAAGTGCCCGGAGCAAAGGGCGAGAGGCCGCTACCGAAGCCCAGTGCAATCAGATGCAGAGGGTGCGCCAACATAAACCGCAGTGTGGGTCGTTCAATCAGAGCGGTTTCTGTAGCGGTTGAGGGTTTAAGTTCGGTCATGACAATGCGTGTTCAGGCAAAGTGGTCGAAGCCCTGACGCAGATGACTCAGGTCCACAGGTTGCTGATGAGGGTCTAACAGGGTGATTGTGCCTGCTTTGCCATCGGCATGCATCTGGCCAATACGATGCAGCGGTAGCGTCAGTTGTGTCGCCAAGGCTTCAATGTCTGTGCGGTTGTTTGGTGATGCTGTGAACAGGAGTTCGTAGTCATCGCCACCGCCCAGTAGGCACTGCTGCCAGAGCGCTGCATCAACACCGGGGGGTGTGGGTGGCAGTGCGGCTAGTTCAAGCGTGGCTGACAAGCCGGACGCCTGGGTGATATGTCCTAGGTCTTGCAATAGACCATCGGATACATCTAGGCAGCTGTGCGCCAATCCGGCCAGTGCTAACCCTAAGGCAACGCGCGGCAATGGGTGGTGTAACGCAGTGCTGGCGGTTGCCTCAAGTGCGGCAGGTAACACGATTGTGCCGAGCTTTTGGGCAAGCCCCAGTGCGGCCATCCCCGGTGTGCCGGAGATCCAGATATCGTCTAATGCACGCGCACCGCTGCGGCGTAATGCCTGCTGGGGATTAACAGTGCCCAAAGCCGTGACGCTGAAGGCGCGTGACCCACAGGTGGTGTCGCCACCAATGAGTGAGACATTGTATTGTTTGGCGCAGTCAGTGAAGCCACTAAAGAACTGATCAACCCAGCCGGTGCTTTCGTCGGTAGCCAGCAACGAAACGGCCAGCGTGACATAACGCGGAAGCGCGCCCATGGCTGCCAGATCCGATAAATTAACGGCCAGCGTTTTCCAGCCCAGGTCAGCGGGATTGTCCGTGCTCAGGAAGTGCGTGCCTTCCACCAGCATGTCGGTGGTAATGGCAAAGACCTCGTCTGTAGCGGGCGGTGCAATGAGCGCGCAGTCATCACCGGGTCCAAGTAACAAACCGGGTGCAGCGTTAGCATGGGCAGGCGTCACCTGCTGGAGCAGGCGTTCGATCAGGGCGAACTCGCCTGCCATGATGAATCAGCGGCCAGGCCGGTTGCTTTCCAGCGGACGCAGTGTGGGTGCCAGGCGATCCAGAACACCATTAACGAACTTGTGTCCGTCGGTGCCACCGAAAGTCTTGGCCAATTCGATGGCTTCGTTCAGCACCACACGCAGTGGCGTTTCCGGGCTGTTGGCCATTTCATTCGCGCCAATCAGCAGAATGCAGGCTTCAACCGGTGAGAGCTCTTCAAAAGGACGATCCAATAGTGGTGTCAGTTGCTCACGCAGCGTAGCGTGTTGTGCAATGCAGCCGCGTAGCAGGCCAATCGCAAAATTCTGCTCCAGATCCCGTAGTGTATTGAAGCCTTCAACTTCGTGAAGTGCTGTTTCGCAAGAGGCCAGATCCTGGCCGCCGACTTGCCAGCCATAGAGTGCTTGCATTGCCGCTTCACGAGCGCGGCGACGCGCCGGTTTTGGGCCGTTGGCAGGTTTAGCGTTTTGTTGGGTCATGCTCAGCCTCGTGCAGGTTGGGGTTTATCGCCTAAACGAATGCTGGCGTGCAGACGTGCCATTTCTACGGCGCAACGTGCGCAGTCTGCGCCTTTGTCGTGCATGCGCACGAGTGCCTGATCATCATTCTCTGTGGTGAGAATGCCATTGGCAATAGGCACACCAGTGGCGAGCTGCACTTCCATAACGGCACGGCAGCTATCGTTGCTGACCACTTCGAAGTGATAGGTTTCACCACGTACTACGGCGCCGAGCGCAATCAGTGCATCGTAAGGAGACTCTTCTAGATCGGCCAGGCTTTGCAACACAAGCGGAATTTCAATCGCGCCCGGTACGCTGCATACGGTAATATCTTCAGCGCTAACGCCCAGTTCGTGCAATTGATTGATAGCGCCCGAGAGCAAGCCATCACAGATATCCTGATTGAAGCGGGCGACAGCAATGCCAATGCGTAGGCCGGTGCCGTTTTCATTGCTGGGGTATTCCTGATAGCGGGTCATTACGAATCCTTGCGTTATTACAGACCGGTACGGCTGCCATCGGGCAGTTGGAAACCGGTAATTTCGAGATCAAAGCCAGTCATGGCCGGAATACGTTGTGGGCTAGAAAGCAGACGCATCTTGTGCACACCCAGGTCGCGCAGAATCTGTGCGCCAATGCCGTGCAGGAGCGGGTCCCACTTACGGGGAGCTGTCTGGTCAGGTGAACGGGTCAAGCCCTGGAGCAGTTCTTGTCCGCTAAGTGGTTTGTGCAGCATCACCAGTACGCCCTGGTCAGCGGCGCCAATGGCCGCCATGGCGTCGTCCAGCATGATGCTGTGTCCGGTGCCTTCCGGCGCCAGAAAATCCAGAATCGATACCGGTACATGTACGCGCACCAGCGTTTCGCTTTGTGGCGTGGGTTTGCCTTTGACCAGCGCCAGGTGCACTTCGTCCGAAGTTTTATCGGCATAGGTGTGCAGCGTGAATGTGCCGTGGCGGTTGGTCAGTTCGCGTGAACCGGCGCGAGCCACTAAGGTCTCGTGTTGGCTGCGGTAATGAATCAGATCGGCAATCGTGCCAATCTTCAGGCCGTGTTCTGCGGCAAATTCACGCAGTTCAGGCAGTCGCGCCATGGAGCCGTCTTCGCTCATGATCTCGCAGATCACAGACGCGGGGCTCAAGCCGGCCAGTGTTGCCAGATCACAACCGGCTTCGGTATGGCCGGCGCGAACCAGTACGCCACCGGGGCGTGCCATGATCGGGAAGATGTGGCCGGGTTGAACAATATCCGAAGGCTTGGCATCGGTGGCAACAGCGGCTTGAATGGTACGGGCACGATCATGGGCAGAGATGCCCGTCGTCACGCCTTCGGCCGCTTCGATAGAAACCGTGAAGGCCGTGCCGAATTGCGCCTTGTTGTCACGCGCCATCTGGTTCAGTCCCAGTTGGCGGCAACGTTTTTCAGTCAGTGTCAGGCAGATCAGGCCACGACCAAAGCGGGCCATAAAGTTAATAGCTTCCGGTGTGACGTGGTCCGCAGCCAACACCAGATCACCTTCGTTTTCACGATCTTCTTCATCAACCAGAACCACCATGCGACCGGCGCGCAGCTCGGCAACAATTTCCTGTGTCGGTGAAATGCGCGGCAAGGTATGTTCAGTGGTCATGATTGGGTATAGCTCAGCAGGCGTTCGCAGTAACGGGCGATCACGTCGATTTCAAGATTCACCGGGGCGTTCACGGTGAGGATGTGCAACATCGTGTTCTGTAGCGTGTGCGGAATCAGGTTGATCGAGAACTGTCGACCGTCAACCGCATTCACGGTTAGGCTAGTGCCGTTAACCGTGATAGAACCCTTGCGGGCAATAAACGGTGCCAGCGCTTCCGGCGCTTCAATGGTGAGCAACCAATCACCCTGAGCATCGGCCGTAGTGGGTGCAAAGTGATGCACCGAACCGATACCATCCACATGGCCAGTGACCAGGTGGCCGCCGAGGCGATCTGCCAGACGTAGTGCTTTTTCCAGATTAAGTGGCGCGTCGGCAACAAGGCCGGTTGTGCAACGTAGCGTTTCGTCCGAAACGTCTACGATAAAAGCGGTCGGCTTGTCAGCCGGAACCAGTTCAACCACGGTCAGGCATACACCATTACAGGCAATTGAATCGCCCAGAATGACGTCGCTGAGATCCAGACCGCCGGCGTCAACGGTCAGTCGCACACCGCTGGTACGCGGGGCAACGTCACGGACTGTTCCGACGGCGGCAATAATTCCTGAAAACATGGCTTCTGCAGGGGGTGGGCAAGGCGCTAATTCTAACATGCGCAACCACCCGAAACCGCGCTGGCTTGGGGTTTTATGCCTTTAAGGCGTGGCTTTGCTGGCCAGTGTGCGCACGTGATTTAGCTGCTTGAGAAATGCCTCCGGGCCAATGTAGCCCGCCAGGGTGGCGTCGTGCAGCAAACGACCGCCTGGGGCGTAGAAAACCATGCCCGGCGGGCCGTAGAGGCCAAAGCGTTTGAGCAGGCTGCGCGCCGCGTCATCGCTGGCGGTAACGTCCACCCGGATGAGCGTGAATGCTTCCAAGGCCTGGCGAACGGCCGGGTCGCTGAGGGTGTCTCGTTCAAATTCTTTGCAGCTGACACACCAGTCGGCATACACATCAATGAAGGCGGGTTTCTGGCTGTCGCGTAGCGCATTGTCCAGTGCTTCCGGCGTGCTGGCAGCAATCATCGGGAGCGGTGCTGTTTGGGTGACGGCTTCAGGTGTGTTACCTGTGAAGGGGCTCAGCGGTTGGTCGAGTCGTGTGCCGCCAGCCAACGCACCGACAATCCAGGCAAGGCCAACAATCAGAGAGATGATGCCGAGTGCTTTTGCCGATCTTGTAGAAAGCGGCGCTCTGGGTGGTAGGCGGTCGATAGCACGCAGAAGGACGGCTGCCAGTATGGCCAGAACGCCAAAGCCACCCAGCGTAACCGAACCGGGCAACACAGGCGAAACAATCCACCAGGCGGTGCCGAGAAGAATGAAGCCGAAGGCTTTTTTGATGGATTCCATCCACGGACCGGTTTTTGGTACCAGCGTACCGGCAGAGGCACCCATAGCCAGTAGCGGCACACCCATGCCCAAGGCCAGGCTGAAAAGTAGCAAACCACCCAGAAAGGCGTTGCCGGTCTGGCCGATGTAGAGCAAGGCTCCAGCCAATGGTGCGGCGACACAAGGGCCGACAATGAGTGCGGAAAGCGCACCGAGGCCAAAGACGGCAGGCAGCGAACCGCCGTGCAGACGTTGACTGCCCTCAGCGAGTTTGCCTTGTAAAGCGTTAGGTAGCTGCAACGTGTAAAAGCCCAGCATGCCACCGGCCAGCACAACGTAAACAAGCGCAAAACCAGTGAGCACCCAGGGGTTTTGCAGAATGCCGGAAACCAGAGTGCCGCTCAGGCCAGCAAAAACGCCGGCAACGCTATAGGTGATGGCCATGCCGAGCACATAAAACAGCGCAAGCATAAAGCCGCGGGTATGCGAGATGGGGTGCGCCTCATCATGGCGGCAGAGGATGACGGTAACAACAATCGGCATCATGGGCAGCATGCAGGGTGTGAATGCCAGGCCGACACCGGCGCCGAAGAAAATGAGCAGGTTCAGCCAGAGCATGCCCTCATCCAGTGAACGGGCAATTTCTGTGATGCCGTTGGCCGGTTGGATAGGCATGGCGTTTGGCGTAGGCGTTGCTTCTGCGGCTACCTCCGCGGCTACTGGCAGCGTTACCGGGAAGAGTGCAATTTCAGGCGGATAACAGATGCCCTGGCTGGCGCAGCCCTGGTACCGGACGGATACGGTGATGGTGAGCGGGCGTTGTCCACCGTTTACTTGTACGGGCCAAACGAGCGGTTCCTGGTAAATCTCGGTAGGCCCGAAATTTGGGTCGTCCTTCTGTAGACCTTTGGGAAGGTCGCCCGGTGTTAGTTGCACTCCGGCAGGGACGAGGCCGGTGACATCGACACCCAGTTTTTCACGATAAAGATAATAGCCGGGCTGCACATCAAAGCGCACTTGTATTCGGTCGCTGGAAATTGCTTCGGCAGATGGACGGAAGGCCTGCGCTGGCGGCAAAAAAGAGCCCCCAAAGCTGTCGGGTGCCGCTTGCGTTGTTATAGCGCTGAGGAGCACACCGCATAGGGCAATGCTGCGCAACAAGCGTTGTGCCAGTTTTGTAAGACTCATCGCAGTTCTCGGGTAGATTCGTTGACCCATCTCAGATACTCCGGAAGGCCATTTGTGCAAGGTAGCGCAATGATTTCCGGCAAATCGTAGGGGTGTGCCGCTTTCAGCCAGGCTTCCAGCTCGGCATAACGGCTGTTGTCGCTAATGATGATCAGCGGTATTTCTGTCGTGTTCTCGATCTGGCCTTGCCAACGGTAAGTTGATTGGCAAGGTGCCAGTTGCTTCACGCAAGCGGCCAGACCCAACGCCACCAGCTGATGGGTCAGATCGTTGGCAACATCGGTATCCGGTGCTGTGGTGAAAATAAGCTGAGCCGCCATAAATCTAATGACGCCAGTTGTGCGTGATAATTTCGCGCAGAATATGCAGCCGTCGATGGAAGAAATGGTCGGCGGCGGGTACGACAATCACTGGCAGATCCTGGGGTTCGGCCCAGGCAAAGACGTTGTCCAGTGGCACAGTTTCATCGGCAGACCCATGAATCACAATGGAGTCTTTTGGCACGGATTCCGTGTCGTAATTGCGCGTGCCTTCTACAAAACCGGAAGCGGTTCCTACCAGCACGAGGCGCTGCGCGGGGTGACCTGTTTCAGCCATGCGTTTGGCAACGCGCGTCTGCACGTAGGCACCAAAAGAAAACCCGGCCAGAACCACGGGCAGGTGACCACAGCGCTCACGTGCGTATTCGAGCACGGTGAGCAGGTCGTCCGTTTCGCCGATGCCTTCATCGTGTGCGCCTTCGGTGTCGCCAACGCTACGGAAGTTCGGGCGAAAAGCGGCATAACCCAGGCTGGCAAAAGTACGCGCCAGGGTATGCGCGACTTTGTTGGTTGCGGCACCGCCACCAATCGGGTGTGGGTGTGCCACTAGGGAAATGCCTCTCGGTGCGCCCGGGTTGTCGATCAGAATCTCGATCTTGCCAACAGGCCCATCAATCAGAACCTTTTCTTCACGAACGGTGCTCATAGGGGATCCTGTCAGATACGGAGGCGATCAACGGGCACGCCTTTGTCTAAATGCGACGTGATGATTTCATCAATATCTTCTTGATCGACAAATTGGTACCAGACGGCTTCTGGGTAAACCACCATCACCGGTCCGCTCAGGCACCGACCGAGACACCCCGCTTTGTTAATCCGTACCATGCCTGGTTGATTGAGCTTTAATTCTGCAACACGCGCCTTGGCGTAATCGAACATAGCCGTTGCGGCATGGTCATTACAAGAAGGGTCCCCATTGGTGCGCTGATTGCAACAGATAAAGACGTGATGTTTGAAGTAGCTCATGAGGCGATCCGTTGAGAGTAATGCGGGAATTATAGAGCCGAACCCGAAGCGGCAGGTGAGTTGCGGCGCCGGTCAGTCCAGACCAGAAAGAGCAGTGTTAGATAGGGCCAGAGGGCGGCAATTAAACGCGTCAGACCGTTAAAGTTGAGGAAGTGCCCCTGTTGCCAGACGGTGAGTGCCGAAATGGAATAGGGGTTTGTGGGCATGAGGTTCACGAGTACGGTCGCTGCCATGAGCAGCATGGCGGCAATGGGCGGCTGCCAGTTGCCAGCTAAGAACAGTGCAGGCATGGCTAAGACAAGACCGATGAGCAGACCATCGATGCAGCCCGGCGTTAACGCTACCCATCGGGCGACTTC
>JBPCSW010000166.1:0-5011 GCA_051006675.1 Fluviibacter sp. | reverse complement strand
AAAGACATTGCTAAAGTTGAACTTGTAGACGGACCGTCTCAGATTTCGCGTGAGGCGGGTAAGCGGCGGCTGGTCGTAGGCGTTAACGTTCAGGATCGGGATCTGGGTGGCTTTGTCAGCGAAGCCCAGAAACGTATTGCCCAACAACTGACTATCCCACAGGGCTATACGCTGGATTGGGGCGGTCAATTCGAAAACATGCAACGCGCCATGGCGCGACTGATGATCATCATCCCGATCACCATTGCCGCGATTTTCTTCCTGCTATTCAGTCTGTTTAATTCCTTACGGATGGCATCCCTGATTATTCTGGTGCTGCCGTTCGCATCCATCGGCGGCATTTTCGGACTATTGCTCTCGGGCGAATACCTGTCGGTGCCAGCAGCTGTCGGCTTTATTAACCTGTGGGGCATCGCCGTACTCAATGGCGTTGTACTCGTGTCATTTATCCGCCAACTGCGCGACGAGGGCTGGTCCACCCGAGAAGCTGTCTTCGAAGGCTGCGAACATCGCTTCCGTCCCGTCATGATGACGGCCAGCGTGGCTTTGCTTGCCTTGATTCCGATGCTGTTCTCCAGTGGCCCGGGCTCGGAAGTGACCCGACCATTAGCCGTCGTTGTGATTTCGGGACTCCTTTCTTCGACAGCGCTTACCCTATTGGTCCTACCAGTGCTGTATCCTTATTTCGAAGAGAAATCCGTCGAAGCCTGATCTGATCTAATCGCCGCGCCATGAAAGAAATCAAAGCCATCATTCGTCCCAATAAGTTACCGCAGCTTCGCAAGTCGCTGTTGAGCATACCGGATTTTCCGGGGATGACCATCTCGCAGGCGGAAGGCTGCTCTGCCCCCTCACGTCACGGCGCACCTGTTTCCATCAAGGATGAACTGACCGATTTCACACGTAAGGTCCGCATTGAAATTGTCTGCCCCGATGAAATTGCCGACCGCATTGTTGAATGCATCACTGAAGTAGCGCAAACAGGTCAGCTGGGAGATGGCATCGTCTGGGTTACAGAAATTTCGCGAGCCATATTTGTCCACAAAACTACAGTTGGCAGCCCTCCCGATCCGCGTCGACTTTGATCTGCTCGTAACTAACTGATGTCCATCGCCACACTGATAGCGGCGACTCGCCCAGCTTTTCTCTCTGTGACACTGGTCGGTGTCATACTGGGTCTATGCTCAGCAAGCGCTGAAGGCTCCTTACACTCGCCACTTTTGGCGATTATCACGCTTATCTTTGCCCTGGTTTCACACGCCGGTGCCAATGTTATTAACGATTACTACGATTCAATCAGTGGTTGCGATGAGGCCAATGTAGATCGTATTTTTCCTTTCACCGGGGGCAGCCGTTTTATTCAGAACGGACTACTCAGCACTACACAAACGGCTATCTTTGGCTACACCCTACTAGCAATCGTCATTCCTGCTGGCATCTACCTTATGAACAAAAGTGGGCCAGCATTAATTGCCATCGGTCTAGCCGGACTCTTCCTCGGCTTAGCCTATTCGGCAAAACCACTGGCATTACAAAGTCGTGGCATCGGTGAGATTGTAATAACTCTTGCATGGACTCTCGTGGTCGTAGGTACCGATTATGTGCAACGCGGCCAGTTTTCACAGACGGCACTCCTTGCTGGATTTGCCTATGCTCTCCTCGTCGCCAACGTCTTGTTTGTCAATCAGATCCCAGATCGAATTGCTGATGCGACAACCGGTAAACGTACACTCATTGTGCGATTTGGCGCCGGCATAAGCCCTTGGGGTAGCTCAATACTGTACTTAAGCGCCTCGCTTGTTTTGGGCTTTGCCATCATCGCCAATGCACTTCCATTGGCCAGCGCCATTGCTCTAGGCGCCGTCATTCCGGCGAGCCAATCGCTTCGCCGTCTTTTCCTGAATCCAATAGCCCCAGAGCAGCTTAGATTGGCAATTCCTAAAGCGATTCAGAGCTGCCTTATCTTCGGAATACTGCTTTCTGCAGGACTCCTCCTAAACGGACTAGACTTGATTACAGCGCGTTAAGCGGAATTTTTAAGTAAGAGACCCCGTTATCTTCAGCCGGTGGTAAGTTCCCCGCCCTGATATTCACTTGAACCGAAGGTAAGATCAAAACCGGCATCGCCAGAGTTTTATCACGCGCTGTGCGCATTTCGACATATTTAGCTTCATTCACGCCATCGTTAACGTGAATATTGCGTGCCCGCTCTTCCGCGACGGTTGTTTCAAAACACACATCACGACCTTCCGGAGGATAGTCGTGGCACATGTACAAACGTGTTTCAGGTGGCAAGGATAAGAGTTTCTTAATTGACTTGAATAACTGCGCTGCATCACCGCCCGGAAAGTCACAACGAGCCGTGCCTACATCTGGCATGGCAATCGTATCGCCAACAAACACCGCGTCACCAACGCGATAGGCAACACAGGCCGGCGTATGCCCCGGAAGTGACATCACTTCAGCTTTCAAATTACCAATCTGGAAAACTTCGCCATCACTAAACAGATGATCGAACTGAACGCCCTCGGTAGAGAATCCGGGCTCCAGGTTGAAGATCGCTTTGAATACCTTCTGCACTGTACGAATGTTATCGCCAATGGCAATTTGACCGCCGAGCTTGTCTTTTAAATAAGGGGCTGCCGTCAAATGATCGGCATGAGCGTGGGTTTCGAGAATCCAGGCTACTTCTAGCTGATTCGACTTAACGAAATCAATCACTTCATCAGCAGATTTTGTCGAAGTACGTCCAGACTTTGGATCATAATCCAACACGGAATCGACGATCGCACATGGCGAACCAGGCTTTTCATAGACGACATAAGTGACCGTCCAAGTATCATGATCAAAGAAACCTTTTACAATCGGATTCATAATCGCTCTCGCCAACAATAAGATATTTGTTTGTTAATTGTACCCAATAGTCGCGTATCCTAGAAGCTCAGGCAACAAGCTCATAAAAGACAAAGCAGCTTTATTACATCCAAACTCTGCACTCCTCGTTAGATACATGGAAATTAATTTCTTCATAGCGCTATCACTCGGTTTAGCGGTTGGACTGACACTTGCGTTAACAGGCGCAGGCGGCGCTATTCTTGGTGTACCCCTCCTGGTTTTCGGTCTGGGCATCCCCGTATCCGAAGCATCGCCCATTGCTCTTCTGGCTGTTACTATTGCGGCTTGCTTTGGTGCTGCGCTAGGGTTCAGAGCAGGAATCTTGCGGTATAAAGCTGCGCTAGTTATGTCTGCGTTTGGTCTTTTGCTGTCCCCGATTGGTTTGTGGGTCGCACAACAAATACCCAATCAACCACTGCTGATCCTTTTTGCCGCCATTCTGCTTTATGTATCAACCAGCATGTTTCTTCAGGCACAGCGGGAGCTTAATGGCCTAATACCGAACCAAGGTCTAACCCAACCCTGTCTCCTGGATGAAACCCGCGGCAAGCTTGTTTGGACCCTGCCCTGCTTCAGAGCCATGGTTGCAGCAGGAAGCACAGCCGGGTTTCTTTCCGGTCTACTGGGTGTCGGCGGTGGTTTCGTCATCGTCCCGGTTCTGAAAAGAACCACTAACCTGCCGATGAAATCCATTGTGGCCACTTCTCTCGGCGTCATTACGCTCATTTCTTTAATGGGCGTCATTGGCTCAAGCCTAATGGGCACAATGAACTGGTCAATGGCCATACCATTTGCCTTGGGAACGCTGATAGGCATGTTGAGTGGAAAATCAATCGTCAAAAACATCAAAGGACCAAGATTACAACAGGGCTTTGCAATGGTTGCCTTTGGCGTCTCTCTAGGAATGGTATATCGTGCCTTTACTTAGCCAGTTGACACATTGCCTTCGTAGCTACGATCCGTATTATGTGCATGTACTCAATAACGCCTTGATGATTCATGACTTCTAACAGCAAACTAGACATTTCAGTGCAGCTTTTTGGTGCATTTCGGCGGGCTCACCCGCGTCCCGTTGCCCTTTGTATTGAAAAAAACACGAAAATCAAAGACGTCAAATTAGCACTAGAGCACGCACTACGAGAGCTCAATCCGGGGTTTAATGACACAGAGCTGCTAAGTAAATCCGTCTTGGCAAATAATCAGAAAATCTACCAAGATGATGACGTGATCCTGGAGTCCGCAACGATCGCGATTCTGCCCCCGGTTTGTGGCGGCTAAGATGAGCGGAAAAGACCATTTCTCGATCGCGACACAACCGATCCAGGTTCAGACAGCGGTCGATTTTGTTGCTGATGATGCCCATGGGGCTGCTGATCTCTTTATTGGCACTGTACGAAACCTGAACCTCGGCAAGCCAGTCAAAGGGGTTTCGTACGATGTATTTGATGAGCTGACACTCAATGTCTTTAAGGAGCTAGCCTCCGAATCCCGCCAACGCTGGGGCGAAAAACTGAACATCTATATTGAGCATTACAAAGGGCGCTTAGACATTCTCGGGGTCAGCATTCTTATTGCCGTTAGCTCACCTCACAGAGATGAGTCGTTTAAGGCTTTCCGCGTTTTTATCCAAGAGATCAAGCATCGCGCCCCGATCTGGAAGCAGGAACACTATGTTGATGGCGACAGCGACTGGGTTCAGGGTCATGCGCTGTGTTCGCATGGACCCGTCTCCTATGATGACGACAGCATCCCTGCGTCGCATAAACACTGCAAACACTACTAGGAAAAACCACTAGGATTTTGCTGCTGTGGGTGCTCGTGACCCTTGAAAAGCATTCCTGTCGGAAAGGTCTATAAACATTAATTTGCGCACGGAATAGGAAATCACTTTCATATTCTGTAATATATTTGGGTATGAACCAAGCTCACTTGCCCATTTACTATCCGGACCGTCAGCGCCTAAATGACGAGTTGCACGCGCGCCCCCCCGTTGCCCTTTGGCCAAACGAACATATCCTATACCTTGCCCTTGTCAACACAAGCGGCAAGAGACTTCAGGAAGAGGTCGTCATTCGGGATTTATGTGACTCGCTGGGAGGCGACTCGTGCCCTACCC
>JBPCSW010000165.1:0-2515 GCA_051006675.1 Fluviibacter sp. | reverse complement strand
GATGCCCATAGCCTCACGTTCTTTGACTTGAAACGACCGTCTAATGCGGCCAGTAATTGCCACCAGTTCCGTTGACGTCAGGATTGGGCATTCACTCATTCCACACCTCTCTCATTCGCCCAGATCATCGCCGCTTCCAGCGATGTAAACCAATCTGACTCGCAGACTCGTTTGTCGTTGCTCCACCAGCGATATTGCCGGGCATCTTTGACCACCAGCTTGCCGTTCTCAAGCGTGGCGTATCGCTTGCTGCCGTGTTCAAGAACCATGATTGCCCCTTGCTCGGATGGCTTCGGCGCACTCATCGCCACATTTGCAGCAAAGTTCGTCTGTTTCGCACAACTTCGCACACGCCTCACGCTCTGCTAGGACTGCGGCTTCTAATTCAGCTTGGGTGTAAATCTTGTTTTCTTCCGGCTCCCAAAACTCACACTCGCAAACGTATCTGTCGTAGCTGTGGCTTGCGTCACGGCAAAAACCATGCGGTGCGTCAGGATGTGGGTTACACGCAGGGGTTTGCTCTGCTTGCTCGGCTAACGTAACTAGCCCACAGTTGTTGCACTTGGTTCCAGCGAACAATGGATTGTTGCAATAGGCGCATCCAACCATTTCGTTGGCTTCACCAGAATGGTCTAACGCTTCTTTAAGTGCGGTGACTGCATTTATATCAATCATTCCGTTTTCTATAACGCTCAATAGCTGTCGTGCGGCTTGTTCTAGTTTGGTCATGCCAAACTCCGTTCACATAGGTCGTAAACATGCGGCGGCCATAGCCCACCATCAACACTTGCCCAGGTGTGGATTACCTTTAACGCAGTTTCCATCCTGGCAAAGCGCTCGGCATCCTTAGCGGCGCAGACGGGGACTATTTCTGCTTCAACCCAATGCTTTGCGCATGCCAAGGTTTTTTCTATGCCAACCTGTTTGCCGTCACGAAAAATAGCATAGCCTAAGACATTGCTCATGCCGCCTCCTTGGCTGCCAATGATCCATTGACTGTTGCCTTAGTGGTTTCATCACGTTGATACTTAATCGGGTAATACGAGCACTCTATGACTACTGGATATGTCATTTCTAGCGTGATTGTCATGCCCTTAATCATTTTTGGCATTTCAACATGATCTTTTAGCAAATTAAACAAGTCTTCTGACATCAAAATATTTTTAATCACGTTCATGCCGCCTCCTTAATCAGATCCCGCTTCTCAAACTCGATAGCGATCTGCTCGGTAATCGAGTGCTGTTTCAACACGCTGGCCGGCGTTACGCGGAACACCTGCCGGGTGAATTCGATATTGGCCTTGGCGCGCTCGATGTCTTCAACCTCTAGCATCACGCCGTTTTCCAGTTTCTTTGCCAGCTTGCGGAGTGGCGCGGCATCGTAGGTCACGCCCCGGGCGCTGCAGATGCGTTCCCAGCAGCAAGCCCACCCAATCATTGCGGCGTGGATTGCCGCCCATTCGCCGTCAAACAGCATGATTGGGATGCCCTTATCGTGCTCCACTTCGCCACTGGCAAGGTCGTGGAGTGTCTTGAAAATCGGCGTGAATAGCGCGTGCATCTCCAGTAGCGATGGCACTCGATCACCGGCATAACGACGATCGGGCCGGTAAGCCTTGCGTGGTTTTTTACTTTTAGGCACGTTTATTCATCCACTTGAACATGGCAGTCGGCAGGCCAATTGGGTGCAGCTTGGCTTTGCGCTTGGCAAGGACATGCTGGCTGGCAAGCCGGTTTAATAACTTCATGGAGTAGTCCTTGTGCAGCCCAGTCATGTCGGCTATGTCGTATGCAGTAAACCAGGTGCCTGGCTCTGCTTTAAGAATCAGCAAAACATCTTCAAGCGCCGATTCGCTTGGCTTTTTACCCGGCCTCTGGATGCGCTTCCACCGAGTGTCATCGAAGCTGACAACGCGACCTGGCACGCTTGGCGGTACGTATGTGCCGTAAAGAACGGTATGCAATAGGCACATATCAAGCCGCCAACTTTAGGCCGCTTTTGGCTTCGATCATGCGGTCGACCTCACAGTCGATCTGATCTGGTTCGGCCATATGACCACCGGCACTGGTGAGAATCACCACTACGGCATCGAACTGGCTCTCGCGTAGCGTCTGATAGCGCAGCGCATCGCGCATGATCGGGTGTTGCGTTTTGAGCATGTCGGCGATGGTTTCTTCGTGCGCTTCTATAGTCATCTCGTGGAGAGCGATCATGTTTCGTAGGTGCGCAATCAAGTCATCTTTTGTCATACCTGGCTCCGTAGTTCCAGAAACACATCGGCCGCATCCATCGCCTCAATAATCAGCGCCGGGGTGCATAGGCGATGCGCCTGGATCATGGCGCCGAGGATCTGCAGCGTGGCCACATCGCGCACGCTCATACCGTTCATCGGCTGCTCGACAACATGGTACGAACGCGTTTCATCGGGCTGCAGATGCACTTCGTACTGCGTACCCGGAAACGCCGGGCCGCCGTTGGGCGGCTGGTTATCGTGCAGCATAGGTCTGCACCTGGA
>JBPCSW010000164.1:0-3274 GCA_051006675.1 Fluviibacter sp. | reverse complement strand
ATTCGCCACTGAAAGCCTTGATCGTTGACTCTTGGTTTGATAACTACGTTGGTGTTGTCATGCTGGTACGCGTTATTGATGGCGTGCTCAAACCAAAAGACCGCATGAAGCTGATGTCGACCGGCTCGACACACCTGTGCGAACAGGTTGGAATCTTTACGCCAAAATCCAAGCAACAGCCGCAGCTCTCTGCGGGTGAGGTGGGCTTTATCATTTCCAATATCAAGGAACTGAAGGCTGCGCGCGTGGGTGACACGATTACGCTGGCTGATCGTCCGGCAGAAAATGCGCTGGAAGGTTTTAAAGAAATCAAACCGCAGGTGTTTGCCGGTTTGTATCCGGTAGAGCCGAACGAATATGAGCAACTGCGCGATTCGCTAGAAAAACTGCAGCTGAACGATGCCGCCTTACAGTTTGAACCAGAAGTCTCGCAAGCGCTGGGCTTTGGTTTCCGCTGCGGCTTCCTCGGTTTGTTGCACATGGAAATTGTGCAGGAGCGCCTGGAGCGTGAATTCGACATGGATCTCATTACGACGGCACCGACCGTGGTTTATGAGGTACGTCTGCGTAATGGTGAAGAGATCGTCGTTGAAAACCCTTCACGCCTACCGGACATCGGAAAGATTGAGGAAATCCGCGAACCGATCATCACTGCCTTTATTTTCCTGCCGCAGGATTATGTAGGTTCAGTCATCACACTTTGTAACCAAAAGCGTGGCTCACAGATCGATATGCGCTACCACGGTCGCCAGGTTCAGATGATTTACGAATTGCCACTGTCGGAGGTGGTGTTCGACTTCTTCGATAAGCTCAAATCTGTGTCACGTGGTTACGCATCACTGGATTACGAGTTCAAGGAATATCGCACGGCTGACATGGTGAAGCTGGATGTGCTGATCAACGGTGATAAGGTCGATGCCTTGTCGATAATCGTTCACCGTTCTACCTCGGTCTATCGTGGCCGTGAATTGGTCAGCAAAATGCGTGAGCTGATTCCGCGCCAGATGTATGACGTTGCAATTCAAGCAGCGCTGGGTGCACAAATTATTGCGCGTGAAACCGTTAAGGCCATGCGTAAGGACGTTCTTGCCAAATGCTACGGTGGCGATATCTCGCGCAAGAAGAAACTGCTAGAAAAGCAGAAAGCCGGTAAAAAGCGTATGAAGCAGATTGGCACGGTGGAAGTGCCGCAGGAAGCATTCCTGGCGGTGCTGCGTGTTGATGGTAAATAATTTGATAGCAAAAATTAAGTACGGAACGATTGAATGAATTTTGCCCTGATCCTTTTTCTGATCACCCTGGCCACCGGCATTCTCTGGCTGATTGATGTGCTCTATGCCCGTAAGTTACGCGCACCGGGCAGCAAAAACCCGATCTGGGTAGAGTGGGGCGCTAGCCTGTTTCCGGTGATACTGGCTGTCTTTGCGCTACGCTCATTTGTTGTGGAGCCGTTCAAGATTCCATCAGGTTCGATGATTCCAACCCTGCAGGTTGGCGACTACATTCTTGTGAATAAATTCACCTACGGATTACGTTTGCCGATAGTGGGCACAGAGGTTGTTTCTGGCAATGCAGTTGCTCGCGGTGATGTGGTTGTCTTCCGGTATCCGCCTGAGCCCAATGTTGATTACATCAAACGCGTGATTGGCTTGCCGGGTGATACGGTCAGCTATCAGAACAAACAGCTGAGCATTAATGGTGTGCCTGTTCCACGTTCATCAGAAGCTGATTATCTGCATTCGGATCGTATGTACTATTCGAAGCAGTATCAAGAGACCTTGAATGGCATTACCTACAACACGCTGAATGACGCAGATGCGCCAGCCTTTGTGCCTGATGTCGCACGCTTTCCCTATCGCGATCAGTGCCGCTATGACAGCACAGGCTTTGTTTGCAAAGTGCCGGCAGACAATTACTTCGTGATGGGTGATAACCGAGATAATAGTAAGGATAGTCGCGTCTGGGGTTTTGTCCCTGACGGCAACATCGTCGGCAAAGCCTTTTTCATCTGGTTCCATTGGGGCGATCTGGGCCGTATTGGCTCTTTCCGCTAAGTAAGATCCGGTATGACTCAAACTGGTCAGCGCCCCGTAACGGCCCAGAACCGACTGGCTTCACTTGAGTCTGCCATTGGCTATCAGTTTCGTGATCAGGCGCTGCTCGATCAGGCGCTGACGCATCGTAGCTATGGCCGAGACCACTATGAACGTCTGGAGTTTCTGGGAGACTCGATTCTCAATGCGGTAGTCGCTGAGGCACTCTTTCAGACTTTTCCGGATCTGCCAGAAGGTGATCTTTCTCGCTTGCGCGCAAATCTGGTGTGTCAGGATCAACTCGTCACTGTGGCCGGCGATCTTTCAATTAGTCGATACTTGCGGCTAGGTGAGGGAGAGCTAAAGAGCGGCGGCCAGAATCGCCCATCGATTATGGCTGATACAGTTGAAGCACTTTACGGCGCTATCTGGCAGGATGCTGGCTTTGAAACAGCGCGCAGCGTTATCCTGTCCAGTTTTACTCTGCGTATCAATGCGATCGATCTGAATAAACTTCCATCAGCCAAAGACGCCAAGACACGTCTACAGGAATGGCTGCAGGGCCGCCGTCTACCGCTGCCTGTTTATGACACGCCCATGGTGAGCGGTGCTGCTCATGCGCAGACCTTTGAAGTGCTGTGCCATATTGCCGAGCATCAGATTCAAACCTGCGGCAAAGGCCCAACGCGTCGGGCGGCCGAGCAACAGGCTGCTGAAATGGCGCTTGCACAACTAGAAGCTGTTCTCCAGGATAAAAAGTGATGACCGAATTTCCGATTGAATTCTCTGAACAATCAGAGCCCGCTGGATTGGTGGCCCTGGTCGGAAGACCGAATGTTGGTAAATCGACGTTGCTGAACCGTTTGATTGGTGAAAAGCTCAGCATTACCTCGCGCAAAGCCCAGACAACCCGACATCGCATCATGGGGGTGCGTACTGACGAAGATGCACAATACGTTTTCGTAGACACACCGGGTTTTCAGACCAAACATAGCTCCGCGCTTAATCGCACGATGAATCGCGGTGTGACACAGGCCTTGCAGGAAGTTGATGTCATCTGCTTTGTGATTGAAGCCGGGCGCTTTGGTGATCCGGACCGCAAGGTTCTGGCGCTGCTACCAGAAGACAAGCCTGTCATTCTTGTGCTCAATAAAATCGATGAGCTTAAAGATAAGGCGGCATTGCTGCCATTTGTAGCGAAGCTAGCCGATTTGCGTGAGTGGGCGGCAGTGGTGCCGGTT
>JBPCSW010000163.1:0-10941 GCA_051006675.1 Fluviibacter sp. | reverse complement strand
ATAGTAGTCAGGTCGTAAGGTATCACTACTCCATTTTAGGTCGTTCACGAAGTCGGCTACATTCTCGTAGTGTTCCATGAATCCATAGTGATTGTAGTGAGCGATGAATCCACTCATACAACTCACAAAGCTGTAAGCGTCTTTTGTGAGGTGCTTAATATCTTTTTTAGTGATAACTTTCTCCACACTGTTGATTATTCCTTTTTTGTTTATTGTCCATTTCTTGGTCATGGTTTTGTTATTAGTTTGTTATGGTTCAATTATACTCTTGTGATATGTCGCTGTCAAGTACTTCTCTCTGATAGCTTTCATTCTCTTATCGGCTTCTATTCTCTTCTTTTCCTCTCGTTTTGTGATACTTTCCATAATGTTATAGGTGTAATTTGCTAAAGTCGGCAACATTCTCGTGAATCATTTTGCAAAGTATTCTATCTCCTAGCTCGCTGTCAAAAGATACGAATTGAATCACAGGCGTGTTACTTCTAAACTCTTCTAGTCGGTAGTCTACAAAGTACTCTCTTCTGTTGTATGTGTATGTTTGTAAAGGCATGGTGTTTTAATATGTTTCATCTCCTAGTCGTTTACCATTGCAACCTATCTCTATCGCTTTCCTTTTCCATGTGTGGTCATGTCCGTGTCCCACTCCCACTATGGCGTGAGCAAGCTCGTGCAGTATGGTGTTGGTAAGCATTTCTTCACTCGCTCGCTCTACATAACAGGGCTGTAAGCGAATCAGCTTTTTTGTATGATTACAACTCCCTCGCATTGAATAGTTGCGAATCCTTTTTATCCATGCAAGTCTCCACTCGCTCGGTAACTCTAGGCGTGTGGCGTGGTGGTTGTAAATGGCTTGGGCTTGGTCTAGTGTCATGGTGTTATAGTATGGCTTGCAACTTCTCCTGTATGTCTCTCTCTAGGGCTTGGGCTTGTTCAAGTCCTCGGCAAGTACAAAGGCACTCGCCAAACTCTTCATCATCGCACTCGCTGTCATGCTCTTGGTCATCATTGTAAAATATCTCTATACTCCTGTAACTTCCAAACTCGTGGGGGTTGGTCTTCATTTTGTATGATAGGGAATCAGTTTTCTCCACCATGTTTTGTATGGTTGTGAATCCCTTGTCCTCGTTCTCTATGGTGAAACTATAAGAAGTGTAAAACTTGGTCATGGTTGTGTTATTAGTTGGCTGTTGCTAGGTTGTGGCTTTCGTATTTTTTGGCTTTCGTCTCTCTGTATACTTGGGCTACCTCTTCAATGGTGTACTTTCCTATCAGGCTGTCATAGGCTGGCTCTATGTCTCCAGTGTAAAAGCACTCGTGGTTGTTCAACTCGTACAATATGTAGGCTCGGCGTAGGTCGTTGGCTTGTATCTCTCGGTCGTACTCTTCCATTATGTTTTGCACTCCTGTCATGTAGTTGTCCACTTGGCTGGCTGGTAAGTATCCACCGAATCCAGTGGCGTTGTATGTATCTCCCTCCTCTAGTTGGGTTTTGTTCTCTTCAAATTGCTCTTTACTAAAGGCAAAGAATACCTTGCAGTTATTCAATAGGGCTGTTGTTTTGTCTTCACGCTCTTGGCGTAGTTGGGTTAATGTTTTCATTTTGTTGGCTTAATGATTAGATAAAGTATAAAAATAACAAGGGCTAGCACTAACATGTTTTAGTTGTACATGTTAAAAATAAAGGTCATTACCTCGCTGGCTAGTCGTGGGTTGTCGCAGTCTTCCATTATGTAGTGGAATAGCTCGGCTAGTTGCTGGGGCTTGTGGCTCTCTACATACTCAAATAGTTGTAGTCGGTTGCCGTTCTGGTAGCTCTCGGTCATCTCCTCTAGTTGTTTGTATTTTGTTTGGGTCATATTCAAAAAATAATTACTTGATACCATTCAATTATACTCCTGTTGTATGTCGCTGTCAAGCGTTGTTGTTGGTGGTTTGGTTTGGGGGTGAGTGGGTCGGCGATGGGTTGGGTGGGGCGTGTGTGGGGTTGTGGGGGTTGGCTTTTTCAGCCTGTACCCTGTACAGGTCGGCTCTTCCGTGCTGTCGTGTTGCTCGCTGGCTGTCGCTTGTCTGGGGGCGTGAGGCGTGGGGCTTGTTGGGTCGGGTCGCTCCATTCAATACAAATGTACTCATTTGTTCCTTTATGTATTTGTATTTTTATTAGGTTTTATTTATAGATAGATATAAGAGGGGGTTACCCCTATCCGAATACGGGGGTTCGAATTCTAAAAAGAGTCTCCCCCTCCTCCCCCAGCAGAGGAATTAAAATCTCGCCGAAATTTTTTTTCAGATAATTTTCAGAGTAATCAAAATCTCGCCGAAATTTTTTTCAAAAAATTTTCAATTTTTTTTTCCAAAATTTTTTGATTTTAACTTTTTTTTATTTTTTCTTCATGGGCATGAGTCAAAATGACTCCCGCCCCTTGATTTATATGGGTTTGGGGCAGAGTGGACATGACTCTACTTTTCTTCACGCCCTACTTTTTAGCCTTATTTTCCAATAGGTTCTATACCCTTGGGGCATGACTAATATACTTTTTTAATAAAATAATTTTATGTATAATATATATAGAGACCTCATTATAGGAAAGTTTACAAAAGGTCCATGCCCCATGCCCCATGCCCCGCTAAAGCTACCCATTGTTTATATAGGACAAGGGTTTTCTGGATTTTACATGAAATTGAGTCATGCCCGAGTTTTGTGCTAGAATTGGGGTATGACACAGATTCCAAGGAACGGACACACATTAAAGCAGTACGCCTACGCCCGAAGGGTGTGGGGTGCGAAGGGGGCGGACAAGAAGAATATAGCACTAGATGTCGGGTACTCGATGGCGACAGCTAACAAGGTGAAAGAGAAGATTGAAAGTTCACCTGGGTTCAATAATGCGATAGCGAAGCTGGCGGCAGAGAGTAACAACATGGCTGTCGCTGTGCTGTCGGAATTCAAAGCGAGGGGACTCAAAGATTTTTCGAACAAGGACCTCGTGGGTGCACTTAATGCGATAGGAGGAGCGTGGGCGAAGTTCAATGCGATTGATATTGAGACGGCGAAATCGAAGAAGAATCCCGAGGGGAATAGGTTGAGGGCGGTGATTATGAACAGGATTGAGAACCAGACGATTAACAACCCAACTCCTATTCCTGCGGTTGTGGAAGAGGTGAAGGAGATAGACCTCGACTTCTAATATGGCTAATTTAATACAAGAACATAACGAGAGGGTGGTGGAGGAACTCACAAATAACCCTGAGCTGATAAGGGATAAGCTCTGGAGGATGAATAACCTCTACTTTATTATTACGAAAGATGGTAAAAAGGAGATATTCTCGATGAACCGAGCACAGAGGCACTTCTTCGATACATACTTAAATGTCCCCTATCCATACCATCGCCATGTCATTCTTAAATCCAGACAGCTGGGTTTTACCACTTTTATTGATATATATATACTTGATGAGATACTCTTCTCGACCAACAAAGAGGGTATAATTATTGCTCACAAGTTGGAGGATGCGACTGCTATCTTCGATAAGAAGATTGATTTTGCTATACGAAATATGGCGGAGGATGTGAAGGGGGCGTTCTTTCGCCTGAACAGGAACTCCTCTCGTAAGGTGCAGGTGACGATTGATTACGGACCAGAGATGGGAGCTACCTCCTCGATTGCGGTGAGTGTATCGGGGCGTTCGGGAACGTACCACCTCGTGCATATCTCGGAATTCGCTAAGATGTGCGTGATGTTTCCGAAGCGAGCGGAAGAAGTGGAAACTGGAACATTCCCAGCGGTGCCGTTTGATGGATTTATATTTATTGAGAGTACGGCGGAAGGTATGGCGGGGAGATTCTACGAGATGTTCAACGAGAACTGGCTGACACGTTCTCGTATTACACCTTTGCTGTCACAGGTGCAGTTCATGCCGCACTTCTACAACTGGCAGTACGATGATATGGAAATGAAGAAAATCTATGCGGCCATCCCGACAAGTGAGATGGAGGAGTGTGAGATTCCGTGGGCGGAGTATCAGGAGGAACATAATCTCACGGATATAGAAATCACATACTACTATATGAAGTGGTTGCAGTTGGGAGGTAAAGGTGGAACGGATGCTGTGAAGAAACTGAAGCAGGAGTACCCGACTACGGCGGAAGAAGCCTTTTTGTCTACGGGTCAGTCGTATTTCCCAACAGCGAAAGTCGCATCACTCATGGCTACCGCCAAGAAGGGAACGAAGGGGTACCTGTTGGATGACGGAAATGGGAATGTGAAATTCACACCGAACTCCACTGGACCGTTCGAGATGTTCGAGGAGCCACAGGTTGGAACGAGGTATGTGGTGGGAGGAGATACGGCGGAAGGTCTCGCACACGGAGATGCTCAAGTGCTGTATGTGATTAACCACAAGACGGAGGAATGTGCTGGAATCTACAGGTCGCAAGTTCCGCCCGATGAACTGGTGACGGAAGCGTACAAGGTGGGGAAGTTCTATAACTGGGCGATACTCGGAATCGAAGTGAACAAGGATGGACTCTGGGTGAATGACGGACTTGAGAAGCTCGGATACTTGAACTTGTACTATAGAAAGAGCTTTGATGACATAACTCAGAAGATTACGAAATTTTTCGGCTGGAAAACGACCTCAGCAACTAGACCGTTTGCTCTCGCATCGTTGAAAGCGGTATTCCTTCGGAAGAACTCAGGGTTCCCGCCAGCGTTGTTGGGTGAGATGCTCACGTTCGTAAGAAATGAAAAAGGAAAAGCTGAAGCAATGGCGAATAAACATGACGATGTTATCATGGCAGCCTCAATTGGTTACGCAATTTTGCAAGAACAAGGAAAATTTATCGAAGAATCTCTCGGAAACGAAACTTTTTCGCACATGAAAGCAATTTTTGGTGAATAATTTCATTGCAATGTCAAAAATAAAGTTATATCATTAAGTAATGAATCCAAACGACTCAACTACGACTCCAGGAATGACTCCAAATCCAAATTTGAAGACAAAAGATAAGGATACTATCAAATACATGGAGTCGAAGAAGAAGGAGATGAAGAAATCTCAGTATCGAGAGAAGTTTGATGCCCTCCGTTCAGAAATACAGACGAACTTAGTGAACACAACCGTATCATACGGTCAAAAGTTGTACGAAAAATCAGGTTGGGGGTCCATGGTCTTCTATAATAAGATGACCAACGGTGCGTATGACATCAACGTCTACCCACAGAAGCTGACAGACCGAGACCAAAACCGCTCGGGTGTTCCAGTTTCACAAGAACCAATCGCTTTTTCGAAGATTCTCATTGCTACATCTGTACTCGCAGGTAAATTACCTGATGCAAGTGTCGTAGCTGATGACAAGGTGTACGGAAAAGCTGCGTATGAACTATGGAAGAGGTCTTGGTCCATGACTGGCAGTAACGGAGAGAACACACTGATGCTCACCTACCAGAACCTCTTTACATACGGATGGGCTGCTTGGCGTGTATATCCTCGCCGTGTTCAGGTGAAACGAAAAGGAGTCGACAAGATTCTCTACGATGATATTTACCGTGAACCGATGGACCCTGCACGAACATGGCTCGGTATCGGATTTACTAATGGAGACTACTGGTCCCAGATGGAGGTTTACTATGAGAAGGACATGCCGAAGGATTTATTCTTTGAGATGTATCCTGCGGCTCTCAAGAATAAGAAGAAGCTCGACTACACCACGGGTTCCATGGTGACGGATGATGCGAAAGACCAGAACTCTGAGAAAGCGTTCACTTCTGTGACGATTGGATACTACGAAAACATTCTCCTCAACAGATTTATCGTGATTTGTGGACAGATGGTTATTTTTGATGGCGAACTACCGAACGATGGTTCACACGGCTCTATCGTTGTTGCACGATGTTTCGCTAAAGACCTCAACGACCCTCATGGAGTTGGTCTTTACGAACTCATGCGTGGCAACACCGCTCTATATACATACATCAACTCGCTCAACGCACAGCAAGTGGAAGCGGAAATCTTCCCACTCCTTTTCGGTGCTCAAGTACAAAACGGAACAGCTACCTACAAGCGTGGTCCGAACATCGTTAACCCTAAGCACCCTGGAACTGATATTGATGTCATCAAGACATCTGGAAACATCCAAGCTGGTGTTGATTTTGCAAAACTCCAAAAGACTACAATCGAAGAAATCACAGGTGTGAACAACATCGTGGCTGGAGCTGATGCTTCAAACACTCTCGGTTCAACAGTGATTCTCAAGGAAGCTGCGTACAACCGTCTTACACCTCCAAAGAACTCTATGGTAATGGGACTTGAGACAGATGCACACATCGCAAACACATGGATGATGCAGACATACTCAGTGGATAAAATCTTTATGATTGATTCACAGGACCAGCTCTCAGAGTTCGCAAAGCAAAACCCAGACTACTTCATGGAATCACAACCTATCGTTGGAGATAACGGAGAGCTTACTGGTAAACATGCTGTTGCTGCATCTCGTAACCTACGACTTAACTTCGACTTTACTCCAGATGGAGAGCTTCTCGAAAACGTAGCTACACGAACTGTTTCTGCTAAGAAACTTTTTGATGAACTAAAGACACATGGACACATGTGTGACTATATCGAATTCCACATTGACCCAGATTCAATGCTTCTTCCATCACTCGAAATTCAGAAGCAAACATTTATGGCTCTCTTCCCTGTCATCACGAATCAGATTACTCTTATCTATTCTCTTCGTAATAACGACCCAGAAGCTGCCGCTTCACAGCTCATGGCTCTTGAACAACTTCTCGACATCCAAGGACAAGACATCTACGACTACATCAGTAAGGCAGACTACGATGCAATCATGGCAAAGCAACCTTCACAATCTCAGCTCGATATGCAACATCAGAAAATGCAAATGGATGCGAAAGCAACAGCAATGCAAAACATGGCAGGAGGTGAGGGTGCAGCTCCAGTTGCAGCTGGTCAAAACATGACAGGTGACAACACTAATCCTCTCCAACCACAAAATGCTAATGAAGTTCCCCGCCCACAGTCACCTATGGGTGGGGCGGTCGATGCAAGTGTCGGCAGGGCGGCAAATTTACCATTTTTCCCTGGTCAATAAATATATGAAAGCAGATTCAAAAAAACACGAGAAGATGGAATCAAAAGCAGTGAAGAAGGCAGAAGGAAAAAATACTAAGTTCAAATAGTATGGAAGAGACGGTAATAAATACAACACTGAAACAAAAGCTCATTGCTTTGTCTCAGAGTGAACATGCAAGCTCCGTGGTAGAGCTTATTCGTCTTTGTAGACCGAACATACCATTGGTTGCGGGGACCGAATGGCAGACAATCGTGAACGCAATTACGATAGACACTCACGGAACTGTTATGCTCGGTGTCGCTGATTTAATAGATAGGATAAGAAAAGGAGAAATCAATGACATCATCCAATAAAGCTATTGAGCTAAAACAAAAAGACTACACGATTGCTGTGAAGTATTCCCCCGAAGCAATCGAAAAAAAGATGATGAAGTTCACCACACCAGGAGGTGAGTCCTTTGAGATAACCGCAGATGAGATGCTTAGTATTTTGATGGAACAAGTAAATCAAGATACACTCTCACCAGCCTTTGTTGAAATGGACAGGGTGAATGTCGTGGAAGTATCACGACAGTTAGAGTGTGAGTTAACAGAAGATATGAAAAAGGGTCAGAAGATTCGCTTGAACTATAACCATCCTTATCCAGTTGAATTCGCTCTTATTGAAGAAGCGATGAAGATTGCAAAGATAAATATGGATGCTCCAGTGACTACTCTTACTATTGAGTATCTCGAAAGTGTTCGTGCGAAGATTAAACCGATTCAGGAGAGCTTTATGAAAAAGTTCTACTCATCGTTCAAAAATTTAACAAAATAAAACCGTGACGGGTCGGATAACCCATACTTATGACAGAAACAAAAAAAGACGATTCATTCGAACCTACAGCAGAAGAAATTGCAGCAGCTAAAAAGCTAGAAGCAGATAAGAAGAAAGCTGAAGCAGCTGAGAAAGCAAAGCCAGCATTTACTCTTAAAAATACCGCAGGTAAAGAAGTTAAAGATTCAGATTACTTTTACTCAACTACTCCAGCTGGATACACACCAACAGCAAACATGAAGAATGTTATTGGTACACCAGTTGCTCGTGAAGACTTGGTTGAAATGTTCGACCAAATCTTCGACCCTAAGCACGGAATCCTTTTCTACAAGAAAATTGATACCGAGGTGTATATCGTAATCGTACCTTTGAAGTATTCTACTTCTGTAGGTCGAACACACGAGTCAGTCGATGGAGATTTCCAGAAACACGCAATATCAGTAATAGCCGATGGGTCAGTAAATATGGACTCATTCAAGCTAAAGTTGAAGCGTATTATTCCGTTCATTAAGTACGGTGAATAGTACATTGCATTGTGCAGTTTGATATTATACAATTAAGTTAACCATCGTCACCTCCCACGATACGGGATGGAAATATATGGAAGAACCAACAAATGAGACAGTAGTAGTAGATGATGAGGCAGCTCTCGATGCAGAGCTTGCGGCATCCTTCGAAGCTGTTAAGGCTGGAAAAGAACTTACTGCTCCAGAAGCAGAAGTCAAAACCGAAACTCCAGCACCCGCTGAAGCTAAGGTGGAGGACACCAGTACCCCTCCTGAAGCCGCAGAAGAAAAGTACGAGTTCCGTGTTCCTAACAAGGGCAAATTTGAGTCAGACGAGGCGTATGAAAAACGAATCGAATTACTCGACCTTGTGAAGAGACGAAAACTAGCTACTTCTGAGGAACAAAAAACAATCATTACGGACCAAATCAAGACCGCTAAGAATCAATTAAAGACTCTCAACGGAACTGACAGATTTATTAACCCACTCGACAAGGGTGAGGATAAAACTGAGGTCAAGGAAGAGGTTGTTGATGAAGCTCTCAAAGCAGACCAAGATAGGCTCAAACAACTCGGCGGTGTTACAAAGGAAGACATGCAAGCCATGCTCCAGCAAGAACGCCAGGCTGCGGAAGTTAAGTCTACTCTCGATTCGTTCATTGATAGACACCCAGAACTAAAGGATGAAGATGTGCGTGAAGTTTTCTTTGACTTCGTTGACTCGAACTACAATTGGCAAAACAAAGGTAGTAAGGCGTTAATGACGGTCCTAGAACTCGCACGAGAAAGCATGTTCAAACCTTCTGAGACTATCCAAGAACGTGTACTTGCAGGTGCGAATGTTCAAGAAAAAGTTAATGCGATGCAATTCCCAGGCGGAACCGTGGTTACAAAACCAACGATGTCTCCCGAAGTGAAGAAGTCCGTTGATGAACTCGTGGCTACAGGTATGTCAGAAGAGAAGGCTCTACAACTCATATCCGACTAAGGTTTTTTCCAGAATTTAATCCCCTCAATTATGACAGGATTCATTCAATCAACCATCAAGAACACTCGCTCTCTCTCTATGCAGAACAAAGCGGGTGCAACGGCGACTACAATGAATTACCTCTACGACCTCGTAGGTGGACTTCTTGTAGCAGCTACTTCTGCTTCTACACGAGCTACAATTGCAGGTGTTGCGAATCAGACGACAACAGGAAGTGAAAGCCCAGCTATCACACAAATCCCTGTAATCGACCTCGATTCAGAAGACACTTTCGTTGTAGACTCAACCAATAACTCAGACGTTACCCATAACGGGCAGCTTATGGTTCTTGGTGCTAACGCTTACACAGTGAACAACACAGGTACAACAGATGCTAACGGCATCGTTAAACAGGTCGGTACCTTTGGAGCACCTTCTGAAAAGAAGATTATTGTTAGCTTCGTAGCTCTTTAATTAAACTAATCATCCACTTACATGACAGGAACTATTAACGACTATGCAATCATAGTTAACAACGTGCTAAAGCATGTGGCTCCAAAGACCTCACCTACAGTTAAGGCTGAATACCTCGACTGGATGTACAAGGTTGATAACAATGAACGTATTTATACGGACATTGGAGTCACAGGTCTCGGAATGGCCGAAATCATTCCAGACGGTGGTATTGGTGCATCTGATGCTCCAATCCAAGGGTTTACGAAGAACTATGTACAGATGCACTTCACAAAGAAAGTACGTCTTACATTCCAATCAAACTTCTTCCTCTTCGAATCATCTGCTGCTAAAATCAAGGCATCAGTGAAGTCAAAGGTGCTAGAAGGAAAGAACGCTATTGAACATGCGAAGAACTACCTTTCACAGTCACTTCTCGCTCAAGGTTTCAATACATCTTTCACTTGGACTCCAATCAACAACGTAGGTGTTCCTACACCAATTTCAACTCTCGGTGCCGATGCAGTTGAATACTGGTCACAGACTCACCCTCGTGAAGACGGAGGTCCAGTATGGTCAAACGTCATCGTTGACGTTCTTCCATCTCCTCAGTTCACTTACTCAGCTCTTCTAGCAGCTCGCCGACAGCAAGCTCTCAAGAAAGATGGTCGTGGTAACCCACTCATCTCTCAACTTGATACACTCGTTTGTCGTTCAGGCTCTGCAACAGCTCAGTTCGCTAAGACAATCAAGGGCACTATTGATAAGGGACTCGCTCCACAGCAAGCTAACCTCTTCAATAACGCTCCTGCTACTGACACCTTCAAGGTTGTGGAGCTTTCTCCATACGAAAACCTTGCTATGTCAGGTCTTGCGTGGGGTATGTTTGACTCAACTATGGTCAATCAGGACTACGGATTCCTCTATATCGAAGCACTTCCAACACGAGCAGAACCTGCTATTGTTGACCTCCTCGGTAACCAGGACCTAGTTATGAACTTCAACTCTCTCGCAGTTATGGGTGCATCAGACCTTCGTGGTTGGATGTGGTCAGCTGGAGACGGTTCAACAACCTAGTTTCAACCAAGTTTACCCACTCAGCT
>JBPCSW010000162.1:0-3545 GCA_051006675.1 Fluviibacter sp. | reverse complement strand
AGTTTCAGGATCAGATCAGGGGGCCTGTGAAGGCGAAGGATTATCCAGAATGAAGCGGCCAACCTATCAGAAAAAGACGGATCGTGTGATCCATCCGAAGGCATCTGCGGATGACATCAAGTGCGACATTGCTTTGGTCGGATTCACACGCGCTTGTGAGCAGATGGATAAAAAGTGGGGCATAGGTATGCTTATGGGTCTGGTAGGGCCGGAGACGCTCGCCAGATGGGGTAAAGCAATGGCGGGCCTATATGTGGCGGAGGATGAAAAGGACGCTGGCAAGGTCGCTGGCTGGGCCGAGGTGTGTGTGCGTGGTTTGGCCGCGATGGATGCAGAAGCGACCGCAGCGGGCCACCAGCCAGCCGATCCGACGATATGGGAATATGAGTTTGAAGGCTTGATCTATGGCATCATCGAGGATGGTCGTCAGTGGCCCGCAGCTTACAAAAAGCGCAAAGGGTTGCTGATGTTCAATATGCGCGAAGTGGCTATAGCCTTGTCAGCGCATCGCAACGCTATGGTGCGTCAGATCAAAGAAACTTTCCCCGGGGCCGAGATCACCGCGATCAAGAAGCCAGCCAATGATAGCATTGATGACGATCTGGATGAGGTGTTTGGATGAGCGAGATGATCGACATCACCAAAGACAAGGCTGGGATGTTCGGCCACAGGTTGGCAGATGCTGTGAAGGGTGATCGCATCATATATCACATAGGCCAGCATTGCGGCGGTGTGCATCGCCGTGATGCGGCACAGGCCAGCGAGGCTGGCACATGCCTGCTTGTAATGAAGCGGATGCCGAACACAGATGGCCTGTTCTGTTATATTGCAGTCAAGCGTTGATGTGATATTGAAAGTGTCTCTCTGCCGCCCGCGTTGTCGGGCCAACTGACCCAGTTCACGCTGGGTCTTTTTTTATGCTACACTGACGCAAACAGGGGTGGCACATGATCGACTTCAAGATAACGGCAGACACAGAGCGGTTGCAGCGCAAGCTGAACAACCTAATCAATGCGCAAATGCCATACGCGACATCTATCGCCATCAACGAGACGTTGAAGACGTTGGAGATATACAACAAGGATTTGATGAAGAAGGCATTCAGAAATCCTGTGCCATACACCATGAATGCTTTTTATGTTCAGTTTGCCAATAAGCGCACACTGACAGGCATCCTTCATCGTAAGGATAAGGTCGTTGGTAGGCATTATTTGGAAGTGCAGGACACTGGTGGACCAAGAGGTCTTAAAGGGTTCGAAAAGAACTTCCTGCATAGGGGCAGGAACCTTGGAACATTGAGCGGTGTTTTGCCAACAAAGCACACACCGAAAGACAGATATGGAAACATGTCGATGGCTTTTATCAACAAGGTTTCATCGCAGATGGGACTTCAAAAAGACGCGGCTCAAAACAAGCCTTACAGCTTGAAAACAAAGTCCGGCAAGAGATCAACTGGCATTCGATATTTCAGCCCACGGCCAGATCATCCTCTCGCACAAAAGGGCGGACTTGGTGTCTACCAAACGCGGGCAGACCCTCTAGGTCAAGAAAGAGGGGCAGGACGAGTTCAGAAGGTGATGACATTCGCGCAGAACGTGCCAACCTATAAAAAGCGCACCGACTTCGAACCGAAGATGAAACGTGCTGCGGAAAGACTTATGCCGAATAAGATGCGAGAAGGCATCCGCCGTGCGATGGCAACGGCACGATTGCGCTGAACTTTTCCATCGGTGGGGTGAACTTTTCCATTGGTGGATGCTGAACTTTTCCATCGGTGGGGTGAACTTTTCCATCGGTGGGTGCTGAACTTTTCCATCGGTGGGGTGAACTTTTCCATCGGTGGGGTGTGGAAAAGTGCTGCACATGCATTGCTGCACCTGCATTGCTGCACCTGCATTGCCGCATCGGTATTGTTAAAAATACTTCTTGCAATGCGCGCGCGCACAACTATATTGACCGCAAGCCAAGCTTGTTTGGTTTGGCTTTTAACCAAGGAAGGAGAAGGCAATGTTTTGGTTTGAGTTTAGCGGCCAGCTGGTGGAACCGTTTGACACGTTAGCAGAAGCGCAAGCTGTTTGTGATGAACAAGTTAAGTTTTGGATTGATCAGGGTTTAGCTTATCGCAAGCAAGAGCTTGCTTGGGATGACGTGAGTGATCAATCTATCCGCAGCGCGTGCAGCGTGACGTATAGCGTACAAAACTAACAAGCAAACAAAGGGGAAAGAAAAATGAAAAGCCAAAAGTGGGCGCTCTATAGTGCAAGCAAGGCCGTGAATATCGTTGCATATGCGGACAATATGTATCGCGTATCGTATCCTTGGCGCGATATTGACGGGCCTAAGGCGGAAACAAGTGGGCATTACTATGCACATGCCCGCGCATTATGCGCAAACTATCGTGCCTATTACTCAATGCTATCAATGGGTTATGACAAAGAAACCGCAACATGGGCAACAGAAGCAACTATGTGGCGGGGAAGCGCAAAACAGCAACTTGCGCAGGCTTGCCGCGATGCGGGGCCGATTGGGGCCGAAAAATGAAAAACGAATTAATATTCTGCGCAGCTTGCGCAATCGCGCTTTGGGCAATGCCTATGTTTTGGTCAATATAACAATCTAGCAAGGAAAGAAAAAATGCAAAACTATCACCTCACAATCAAAAGCCGGAACGCCAAAACAGGCCCGATTCCAGTTAGCACAAGCACAAGCCAAACCTGCCCAACTTCTTGCCCCTTTAACAATGGCAACGGATGTTATGCAGCAAGCGGACCTTTGGCTTTGTTTTGGCGCAAGGTGACGGAAAGCAAAGCAGGCGTTGAGTATGCCGCTTTCCTTGATCAAATCCGCGCCTTGGTTGAGGGTCAATTGTGGCGTCACAATCAAGCAGGTGATCTAGCTGGCAATGGTGACGCGCTTGATGTTGACGCGCTTGACAAGCTTGTGCAAGCAAACAAAGGCAAGCGCGGGTTTACTTACACGCACAAGCCATTGGCGCTTGAATCTGAACGGCAAGCAATCGCGCAAGCCAATGCCAATGGCTTTACTGTAAACCTATCGGCCAATGATTTAGGCCATGCTGATAGGTTAGCAGATTTGGGAATCGCGCCTGTTGTCGTTGTTTTGCCGGCCGATACAAAACAAAACACAATAACGCCAAAGGGCCGAAAAGTAGTAGTATGTCCCGCCACAATACGAGAAGACGTTAGTTGTGCGGATTGTGGTTTATGCGCAAGATTGCGCGACGCAATCGTTGGCTTTCCTGCCCATGGCACAAGCAAGCGCAAAGCAGATGCAATCGCAAAGCAAGAGGCTTTTGCATGACGGTGATGCATTGGATTAACCTAGGCGCTATCGCGCTTATGATAGGCGTCATGGCCACAATATAGGCCAAGCAAGGCAAGCAAGATGTAAGAGGCGCGGGGCATATCCCGCGCCTCTTTTGCTTTTGTGCAATGCGCAGCGCCCTGCTGCGCCCTGCTGCGCCCTGCCATGCCCTGCTGCGCCCTGCTGCGCCCTGCTGCGCCCTGCTGCGCCCTGCTGCGCCC
>JBPCSW010000161.1:0-15764 GCA_051006675.1 Fluviibacter sp. | reverse complement strand
GTCACCGCCATCGCCCCGCTGTTAATCATTCGTTCAGTTTCTTACAGCTTATTTTGTAGCGTTCTTTGCGGCCAAACCTAGGAAAAACAAGCTCCACCCCTGTAAGAGGAGCTCAATCCCGATCAGCATCCCTGGCACCCACACGCTGTTATCTGGCCAGCCGGCCAGAATCAGGCCGCCCAGAAGAATCGACAAGGCGGCAGACACTAATGGTAAGAACCAGCCGCTAAACTGGGTGTGTTGAAACGCCGTCACCAGACGCAGACCGCCTGTCGCGAAGAGTAGCGTCGCCATATAGAGCGTCACGCCTTCCAGCGCCGCAACCGGCGAGACCCAGACGATCACGCCAATCGCCACATAGATTAAGGCGAAGACGAGCTGGATCGACACCGACTTCCAGCCCCTGGCTTGCAACGCATGCAGGGCCTGCATAATGCCGGCGGCCAGTGCAAAGCCGCCCATCAGGCTGATTGAGGCAATGGAAAAGAAGGCCTCGGCGAACACGCCGATCGAACCCAGAATAATCATCAGCAGACCCATCCAGATCAGCGTGCCGGGGCGATGCGCGAGCGCACCGAGAATTTTGGCCTGGGTGTCCGTCAGTTGGGAAGTCATCAAACTCATGCGAAGTCCTTCGGGATATATAAGTCGGCCTATTTTACGCGTGCTCTAAGGCATTTACTCGGCATCGCGGTCCTGTTGCTGGAGCGCCCACATCTGCGCATACACCCCATTTGCTGCAAGGAGTGCGGCGTGCTTACCGCGCTCCACGATATGCCCGGCGTCCAGCACGATAATCTCGTCGGCATTCATCACGGTCGACAGGCGATGCGCAATGATCAGTGTGGTGCGGCCACGTGCGGCAATATCCATGCTGGCCTGAATCGCCTTTTCGGTTTTGGAATCGAGTGCCGAGGTCGCTTCATCAAACACCAGAATCGGCGGATTCTTGAGCAGGGCCCGGGCAATCGCCACGCGTTGCTTTTCACCCCCGGAAAGTTTGAGCCCACGCTCACCTACACGACTCTCGTAACCGTCGGGCAAGGTCTCGACAAACTCATGTAGATGCGCTGCCTTGGCGGCCGCAATGACTTGCTCGCGGGTTGCCGACGGGTTGCCGTAATGAATGGTGTAATACAACGTGTCGTTAAATAGCACCGTATCCTGGGGCACGATCGCAATGCCACTACGCAGGCTGTGCTGATCGATCTTTCTGAGATCGATGCCGTTCATCAGGATCCGCCCGCCGGTTACATCGTAGAAACGATAGATCAGGCGCGCCAGCGTCGACTTGCCGGCGCCCGAATGACCGACCGCGGCAACCGTCTGTCCTGCCGGAATCTCGAATGACACATTGGTCAGAATCTGCCGTGCCGGTTCATACGCAAAATCGACGCCGTCGAAATGCACACTGATCGGCGGCAGTGGCAACGGCCGTGCATCTGGCGCATCGATAATCTCACGCTGCTTGTTGAGCAGTCCGAACATGCGCTCGATATCGGTCAGCGCCTGACGGATCTCGCGGTACACCACACCAAAGAAGTTGAGCGGCATATAGAGTTGGAACAGGAAAGCGTTCACCAGCACCAGATCGCCCACGGTCATGGTGCCGTCGACCACACCTTGCGCGGCGTGCCACATCATGGCCACCAGGCCAGTCACGATGATCAGCTGCTGCCCCATGTTGAGTACGGTCAGCGTCATCTGGCTGCGCACCGAAGCATCTTCCCAGCGGCGCATCGCCTCGTCATAGCGACTCAGCTCGAAGGCTTCATTGTTGAAATACTTGACCGTCTCGTAGTTCAGCAGACTATCAATGGCGCGGGTATTGGCGGCCGAGTCCGCTTCGTTGACCGCACGACGAATATGGATCCGCCAGTTCGAGACGACGACCGTAAAAGCGACATAGGCAACAATGGAGGCCAGCGTGATCCAGACAAAGACCTGGTCATATTCAATCGCCAGAACGGCCATCACCATGAGTAGTTCAATCAGCGTCGGCAGGATCGAATACAGCGTATAGCTGATCAGGTTGGAAATCGCCCGTGTGCCGCGATCAATATCGCGCGATACACCGCCGGTTTGGCGCTCCAGGTGAAAGCGCAGCGATAGGTTGTGCAGATGGGTAAAGACCGAGAGTGCAATGCGGCGGATCGCCTGCTGGGTCACCCGCACAAAAAGAATCTCACGCAGCTCGCTAAAGCCCGTGCTGGCCAGGCGCATCAACCCGTAAAGCAACAGCAAGGCGACCGGCAGCACGAGCGCCACGTTTTCGGTGGGTGTCAGTGCGTCGATCATGTTCTTGAAAATGATCGGCACATAAACGCTGGCCATCTTGGCTAGGATCAGCGCCGCAAACGCAGCCAGCATGCGGCCTTTATACGCCCAGAGCCAGGGCAACAGCGCTTTGAGTGTGGTCCAGACATGCAACGGTTCGTTGCTGGCGGGACAGACGGCTTTATTTCCGTGACGCGACATGCGTTTTGACCTTGATGACCTTAAAATAACTCCTGTAGTTTAATCTTTCTCGCCACAATATCGTTACTCGCCATGATCGACACACCCTGCCAGATGCCCGACCTGACCCCTGTGCTCAAGGTCATTCCCATGCCCTCGGATGCCAACCAGTATGGCGATGTCTTCGGTGGCTGGACCATGGCGCAGATTGATCTGGCGGGTGCCGTTCTGGCGCACAAGGCGACCCGGGGGCGTGTCGCGACGGTGGCGGTGAATACGATGCAGTTTCATCAACCGGTGTCGGTGGGCGATATCGTCTCGTTCTTTGCCGAAGTGGAGCGGCGTGGCAATTCGTCGATTACCATCAAGGTGCAGATGTACGCCGAGCGTCACCCGGCCAATCCGGTTACCGTGAAGGTGACCGAAGCCTCGATTACCTACGTGGCACTGAACCCGGATGCGTCCAAGCGCCAGATCCCGGCTGCATAACGCTGAGCAACAGGCTAAGCAGCGTTAAAGCCCCAGTTCACCCCATATTGCATCAACCCGCGCCTTGACGGCCGGGTCCTGCGTAATCGGTGTGCCCCACTCGCGGCTGGTTTCGCCCGGCCACTTGTTGGTGGCATCCAGCCCCATTTTGCTGCCCAGCCCCGCTACCGGCGACGCAAAGTCCAGATAATCGATCGGCGTATTGTCGACCAGCATCGTGTCGAGCGTCGCGTCCATGCGTGTGGTCATCGCCCAGACCACTTCCTTC
Organism: Fluviibacter sp.; assembly: GCA_051006675.1. GTDB lineage: Bacteria > Pseudomonadota > Gammaproteobacteria > Burkholderiales > Rhodocyclaceae > Fluviibacter. Next base: position 12,550 of record JBPCSW010000161.1, on the reverse strand, counting down.
CAGTCGCGGATATCCACATCATGGTCCACCACGATGATGAACTTCGTATACATGAACTGGCGCAGGAAACTCCAGACGCCCATCATGATGCGTCGGGCATGGCCAGCGTACTGCTTGCGAATACTCACGACGGCCAGACGGTACGAACAGCCTTCCGGTGGCAGATAGAAATCGCTGATCTCCGGAAACTGTTTCTGCAGCAACGGCACAAACACTTCGTTGAGCGCTACGCCCAGCATTGCCGGTTCGTCGGGCGGTTTGCCCGTATACGTCGAGTGGTAGATCGGATTTTTGCGCATCGTGATGCGCTCGATCGTGAACACCGGAAATTTCGCCTGCTCGTTGTAGTAACCCGTATGGTCGCCATAGGGGCCTTCGAGCGCAGTATCATTTGGATGAATCACGCCTTCCAGCACGATCTCGGCCGAGGCCGGTACCTGAAGCGTCGATCCCAGGCAGCGCACAAGTTCCGTTTTGCTCCCGCGCAACAAGCCCGCAAACTGGTATTCCGACAGCGTATCCGGTACTGGCGTTACGGCCCCCAGAATCGTCGCCGGGTCGCAACCCAGCACCACGGCCACCGGGAAGGGTTGGCCCGGATTCGCCAGTTGGTGATCGCGAAAATCCAGTGCGCCGCCGCGGTGCGCCAGCCAGCGCATGATCACCTTGTTTGGTCCCAGCGCCTGTTGCCGATAGATGCCCAGGTTCTGGCGCGTCTTGGTCGGGCCGCGCGTGACGGTGAGCCCCCAGGTAATCAGCGGCGCCACGTCGCCCGGCCAGCAGTGCTGGATCGGCAAACGTGTGATGTCGACATTTTTGCCTTCGATCACCACTTCCTGGCACGGTGCCGACGACACCTGCTTCGGCGACATCGTCAGTACCTGCTTGAGCAGGGGCAGTTTTTCCCAGGCGTCCTTGAAGCCCTTGGGCGGTTCCGGTTCTTTCAGCATGGCGAGCAGCTGGCCGATCTCGCGCAGCTTGGTCAGTGCTTCGGCATCGGTTGCCACATTCTGTCCCATGCCGAGTGCTACGCGCCGTACCGTGCCGAACAGGTTGCCCAGCACCGGTGTGTCGAATCCTGTCGGATGTTCAAACAGAATGGCCGGGCCGGCCTGACGCAGAACACGGTCGCAGATCTCGGTCATTTCCAGATGTGGGCTGACCGGGGTCGTTACGCGTTTCAGTTCACCCATCTGTTCGAGTTGGGCGATAAAGTCACGCAGGTCTTTATAGTTCATGCGTTGTTTCCGGATTCGGTCAAATGAGCTTGTCGAGGACGATGCCGGCAAAAATCGCGGCGCCAAACCAGTTGTTATGCATGAAAGCCGCGAAGCACCGACCCGTATCGCGGTCCTTGATCAGCTGATAGTGATACAGCGCAATCATGGCCGCGACGAGTAAGCCCAGCCAGTAGAAGCCACCCAGCGCCATGGCACTGCCCACAACAGCCAGAATCGCCAGCGTTAATCCGTAGCACAGCATCACAGCAGTTACATCGTAGCGGCCAAAGGTAATCGCCGAGGTTTTGATGCCAATCTTGAGATCATCGGGCCGGTCGACCATGGCGTACTCCGTATCGTAGGCAATCGCCCAGAAAATGTTGGCCAGCAGCATCCACCAGGCCACCGTCGGCACCGTCCCCAGAATGGCCGCAAAGCCCATCGGAATGCCGAAGCCAAACGCAATGCCCAGATAGCCTTGGGGAATCGCCAGAAAACGTTTGGTGAACGGGTAGCTGATTGCAAGGAAAACGGCGACCACCGCGAGTAACTCCAGCAGTGGTGTGATGATCGGCGACACGGTGACTGCCGCCAGCGTGACCAGAATCACGAATACCGCAATGGCTTCCCTGGGGCTCACCCAACCCGCCACCAGCGGCCGATCTTTGGTCCGGGAGACGTAACCATCAAACTTGCGATCTGCCAGATCATTCACCACGCATCCTGCGGAGCGCATGAAGAAGGTACCCAGAATAAAAATCACCAGCACGTTTAACGGCGGCAACCCATCGGCGGCCAGCCAGAGCGCCCACAGCGTCGGCCAGAGCAGAAGCAATGTGCCGATCGGGCGATGCGCCCGCATCAGTCGGAGGTAGCACACCCATTTGGGGGGTATGGCGTCGTGTCTGATATCCGGGGAATGAGGTCGCGCAGTCATGCCGCTATTTTACGGGTCATTGCTTGTCAGGTACGAACTTCAATACATTGCCGTTGATGCAGTAGCGCTTGCCGGTGGGGGCGGGACCATCGTCAAACACATGACCCAGGTGGATCCCCGAGCTGGCGCTACGGACTTCGACCCGATGCATGCCATGGCTGTTGTCTTCATGCAGCGTGATCGACCCGGGTACCGGCTGGAAGAAACTGGGCCAGCCGGTACCGCTGTCGAACTTGCTATCGCTGCGGAATAATGCGGCGCCGGTAATCAGATCGACGAAGGTGCCCGCGCGGTGCTCACCGAGCAGCGGGCTCGTGAACGGGCGCTCGGTGCCGCTCTGGAACGCGACCAGGCATTGGGTGGGCGTGAGCGGGTTGCCGTCCACGTCGTAGGCTTCGGCGCTGATGCCGTTTTTTCCGTCGCGCTCAGCTGGGGCGGTGCGTGCCACAAAGGGAAACTTCACGCCGGTGCCGCCCAGGCCGCAGTAGCCATTGGGGTTTTTCACCAGATAGTCCTGATGGTATTCCTCTGCCGTGTAATAGGTGGTGAGGGGCGCGATTTCCGTCGTAATCGGTCCTTTGCCGGCGGCGGTCAGCGCTTGCTGGTAAATAGTGCGTGTCTGTTCCGCCGTCTTCAATTGCGCCTCATTTTGCGTATAGATGGCGCTGCGGTAATTGGAGCCGATATCGTTGCCCTGGCGATCGCCCTGTGTCGGGTCATGGCTCTCCCAGAACTGGGCCAGCACCTGCGTCAGCGTCACCTGCTTCGGGTCAAACGTCACCTTCACCACTTCGGCATGATTGCGGCCTGTCGCCCGGCCAAACTTCAGTGCGCGCTCATGGGCGAGCACTGTTTCGTAATCGCCTGCAATATCGCCGTTGGCGTAACCACTCTCAACATCCAGTACGCCAGGCAATTGCGACATACGTCGTTCCGCACCCCAGAAGCAGCCCATGCCCAACACGATGGATTCCGTGCCGGGGGCATTTTTCAGGGTGATGGCTGGAAGGGCGGGCTTTGGCGGGGTGGTTACCATCGTTTTCTCCGGGCAGGCCGACAGGCCAATCAATATAAGACACGCTATGAGCCATCGGACGATGCCTAGTCCGCGCAAAGACGCGTTCATTTTTTCTTCTTCTTGCTCGTTTTACGCAAAGGACAGTCTTTGCAGCGAGGCTTGCTGTTGCAGCATTTCTTGCTCATGAACAACTCCTGGGGCGATAGTAGCTTTCGTTTCTTAAGGCTATCTGCGGCAGCCATGAACCGCAACCCCAAGGCCACTGGGGATATCCGATTCTGGCAACGCCCTGTGTCTCAGAAATGCAACACAAATGAGAATGGTTACCATCCGGTATTGAGAACAAGTATCATTCATGATATTGTGCGGCGCATGAATATCACCCTCCTCAATCACCCCGGATATGGCGACGTCAGAAAAATAACGCTGGCCGTCGCCTTGCTGCATGTTGGGGCGATATTGCTGTTGGGGTTCTGGGCGGCGATTTTCGCAACGCAACCGGACCCCATCGTCATGATGGCGGAAATGGTGGACCGGGAATCCTCGGCGCTGGTTCAAACTATCAAGAACCAGGCCGTTCAGGATCAGCGCAAGGACATGAAAGAAAAGATCGTCATCAGGGAAAAGGCAATCGCCCAGGAGCAGGCATCGACCAAGGCGGTTGAGGGTGACCCGGCAGCGGCACCCGTGCATATGCCGGATGCCAGTGCCTCTGATCTGCATAACCCCAAACCGCACTACCCGCCGGTCAGCCGTAGCAAAGGCGAACAAGGGACCGTCCTGCTCAAAGTTTGCGTGGCAGCCGCCGGCAATGTGGATTCGGTTGAAATTGCCAAATCATCGGGATACACCCGACTAGATCGGTCTGCCGCCGACACCGTGGAGCGCTGGCGCTTTTATCCGGCGCGCAAGGGCGGCCAACCGGTTGCCCTGTGCTACCAGCTGCCGATCCGGTTTTCACTAGATCAACCCTGATTTCCAACAAAAACTCTCTAGTAAAGGCGTACTCTTATGAATGAACAATTGGGCTTATTCCACATGTTGCAATCCGGTGGCTTCATCATCGGCATGACGGCAATCGCTCTCCTGGTGATGTCCATCATCTCCTGGACCGTCATCATCGTGAAGGGTCTGGGCGTGCAGCGCGCCAAGAAGCAGGCCGCTGCGCTACAGAACTTCTGGCACAGCACGGATCTGGCGCATGGCATCCGGGCACTGGATACCGAGCCGGGCCACCCCAACCCCTTCAAGCAACTGGCCGTTGAAGGGCAAAGCGCCATGCAGCACCATTGCCACAGCGACAAACAATTGCATGACACCCTGGACCTGAGCGACTGGATGACGGGCAGCCTGAGCAACGCCATCGATGACGCCAGGGATCGTCTGAGCCACGGACTGGCGCTGCTGGCGTCGATCGGTTCGACCGCCCCGTTTGTGGGTCTGTTCGGCACCGTCTGGGGAATCTACCACGCGCTGCTCACCATCAGCGATGCCGGCAGCGCCGGCTTGGATAAAGTGGCTGGCCCGGTGGGTGAGGCCCTCATCATGACGGCCTTTGGTCTGGTCGTGGCGATCCCGGCAGTCCTGGGCTACAACGCGCTGGTGCGCGGTAATGCCTTTATCGTAGGCAAGCTCAACCGCTTTGCCTACGACCTGCATGCCTACTTTGTCACAGGCACCCGCATCGAGCGGCCCCAGGTGGTGCGCCGCATGGGTCAGCAGGGCTGAGCATCATGGCATTCGGAACCCTCGACAACAACGATAGCGCCGTCATGAGCGAAATCAACATGACGCCGCTGGTCGACGTGATGCTGGTCTTGCTCATCATCTTTATCGTCACAGTACCCGTCATGAAGCACTCACTCGAAATCGATCTGCCCAGGGTATCGACCGCGCCCCAGCTTGAAAAGCCCGATGTGGTCAAACTCAGTGTCGATGCCAAGGGTGGTTACAAGATCAATGGCGCATCCGTCAGCGATGAGGCCTTGAAAAAAGAACTGGATGAAATGGCCACACACCATCCGCAGCCGGCGATGCACATCTACGGTGACAAACAGGTGGTCTACGAGCGGGTGATTAACGTCATGGGCATGGCCAACAAGGCAGGCATCGAAAAAGTCGGCTTTGTCACGGACCCGGGCAACTAACCATGAGCAGCAAACTCCCCCGTCAGAGCCTGGCCCCCCGGTTGATTTCTGAGACAGGTTTGGCCTTTGTAGCAGGGCTGCCGGCAGCGGCGAAGCAGCCCGTGGCCTCAGGGGCGGTGCGCCGGGTGAGTAGCCGCGTACTTCTAGGGGAGAGCCAGAGTCTGGTGATTGACCATGAAGGCGTCTCTTACATCCTGCGGGCCACGCGCCTCGGCAAACTCATTCTGACTAAATGACCATCATGAACGAAACGCAAAAAACACGAAACAGTCTGGTCCTGCTCATGGCAGCGAGCCTGCTCAGTGCCTGTTCGCACACCGGCGCCGTGCATCACGCCAACATGACCATGACCAACCCGGATGCCGATGTCGAAACTGAAGAGCTCATGCAGGAAACCAACCTGACCAGCATTCGTTAATGCCAGGTCAATCGACCATTTAACAATTTGTTGTAGCAAGCCGTACAGGAGCCACAGGCTCCCGCGATGCAGCCAGCCAATTTAGTCCTCCACCCGATTGGGTCGGGGGCAATGAAAGGTAAGGCGCATCGTATGAACAAGAGAAAACATCGAAAAAAACAACCAGTCACGGCGGCACGACAGCTACGAGCAGCGCAACGCATCCCCACGTTAGGCGCAACGATTGCCGCGCTCATGGTGACCCCGCTCACCGCACTGGGGCAAAGCCAGGAGGACCTGCAAACGCTCAAAGAAGTTCAGGTGCGTGCGCAGGCAGAAGGTTTGGAAATTAACCGCTATACCGTGAAGACGACGAAAGCCAGCAAGTTCGAACAGGATGTCGCCGAGGTGCCGCAGGCCATCACCATCGTGCCCGACACCCTGATGACGGACCAGAACGCGACAACGCTCGAGGAGGCCATGAAAAACGTGCCCAGTGTCACCTTCAATTCGGGCGAAGGTGGTCGTATCGGCGATAACATCAATATTCGCGGTTTTTATACATTCGGCGACATGTACGTCGATGGCATGCGTGACACGGCCCAGTACAACCGGGATACATTTAACGATGCGGCGATCGAAGTGCTGCGTGGCTCGGCTTCAATGCTCTTTGGTCGGGGTCAGGCCGGGGGTGTCATCAACCAGATCTTCAAGAAGGCTTACCTGGCCGACAAAAGTGAAGTCAGCGTCATCGGGGGCAGTTTTGATTACTTCCGAAGTACCGCAGACGTAAATAGGATCGTTAACCGGGAACAAAGCTCGGCAGTCCGAATTAATGCCGTCGTGCAGGACTCGGCAAGCTCTCGCAATCAGGTGACCAACCATACCCAGGGGGTGGCGCCCACGTACTCATGGGGCATCGGCACCTATAACCAGATTGATGCCAGTTATTACTACCTGAAAACCAATCTCGTACCGGATTACGGGATAGGCTTTAATGGTCAGACAAAAAATCCGGTCGATACACCGGGCTCAACCTTCAGCGGCACGATTGCGGATATTGAGAACAACGTGACGCAATTCGGCACACTGAGCCAGAATTACAGTTTTGATAGAGACACCTCACTGGTCACCAAGCTCAAGTACTCCAACTACACGCGCTCGCTTTGGGCGAATAAAGGCCGCGGTTATAACGGTACGACACAAGCCTTTCCGTACCCCGTGACCACCTTGTCAAATGGCGGAACGACGCGTGGCGCGAATGAAGAAACCCTGGCCTTCCAGTCAGACTTTAATAAAACGGGCAATCTGTGGGGCATGGGCCATACGGTGATGGCTGGCGTCGAGTACTACCGGGAACACGTTTACCGGTACAACTACGATTCGAGTAATTGTCAGCCCGCCACAACGGGAACCGGTACCGCCTGGATCACCGTGAACAACAATCAGCTGATTAATGACCGATGTACGCAGGGTTATGCCAACCTGGTCAAAGTCGCTGGCAGTGTTTTTTCCTATCAGGCCAACTCTTACGCCATTTATGGACAGGATATGGTCGAGCTGACCCGGGGTGTCAAAGTCATGGGCGGGATTCGGAACGACTGGATGAATGCTGTTTACAATCAACCGGATTCAACGGTTGCCAGCGCCATGAAGAATCAGGGGCTGGATTACTCCTCACCGAGCTATCGAGCAGGCCTACTGTATGAACCGCTGCCCAACTTCGGAACCTTTTATCTGTCCTGGAGCGATTCGTTCAGTCCGACCGCAGATCTTTATCAACTCTCTGCGACATCGGGCGCGCAGCTGCCCGCCGAAACCAGCGAACTGACCGAGATTGGCTACAAAGGCGATATCAACGATCTGGGCCTTTCGTTCCGAGCCACGGCATACCATCAGGTTAAAAACTACGAGCGCAACACGGATCTTTCCAGCACGGCAGCGCTACGATCAACGCGTCGGCATACGGATGGACTGGAATTTGAAGTCACCGGCAGCATCACGGAAAAGTGGGATATTTTCAGCGGCCTCGGCCTCATGGATTCGCGCATTGATATCCCTGCCAACTCGGCAGCCGCTCAAATGGTGGGCCAGGCCCCGTCGAACAGTACCCCCTATACCTATAATCTCTGGACGACCTACAAACTGCCCTATGGCTGGAAGGTCGGCGGCGGGGTTAACGGCATGGGCCGTCGTAACGTCTATGGGCAGACAGGGTCAAGTTATAACGCGCCGAACTGGGTTGCCGCTCAGGCAACGGTCGATGGTCTGATCCAGTATGACGCCAAGCATTACACATTGCGTTTGAATGCCTACAACCTCTTCAACACCACGAACTACGTATCGCTCTATGAAAACGGCGGATTCGCCGTGCCCGGAACCTATCAGGCGTTTCAGGGCGCACTCATCGTCAAGTTTTAATCAGGAAAGGCTCTCATGCTCTTACAAATTCCGCAGGTGCTCACCAAGCAGCAGGTGAAGGAGATTCGCCAGATTATTGACCCTGCGGATTGGGCCGATGGCGTGGTCACCGCCGGCAGCCAATCGGCCAAGGCCAAGAACAATACGCAGTTGCCGGAAGACGGCGACGCCTGCAAGAAAGCCCGCACCATCGTGCTGCATGCGCTGGCCACCAACGACCTGTTTCTGACCGGGGCCTTGCCCAAGCGGATCTACCCGCCCTTGTTTAATCGCTACACCGGCCAGAAGAATGCCTTCGGTAACCATATCGATAACTCGGTGCGCACGCATGCGGCCACGGGTCGTCATGTGAGGACCGATGTCTCCTGTACGCTATTCCTGACCGAGCCGGAAGACTATGACGGTGGCGAACTCGTCATCGAAGACACCTTCGGCTGTCAGAAAATCAAATTCGCTGCGGGCGATATGGTGCTCTACCCGAGTTCATCGGTTCATCGGGTTGAGCCGGTCACGCGCGGCGCACGCATCTCCTGCTTTTTCTGGACCGAGAGCATGGTGCGCTCCGACGAGCAGCGTCGCCTGCTCTACGACCTCGATATGTCGATCATCGAGCTACGCAAAGCGCATGGCGAACCCGATGAGGCCATCCGCCTGACGGGCGTGTATCACAACCTGTTACGCATGTGGGCGGATGTCTGAGGCGGGCAGGCCAGGCAATGAACGATTGTGATGGACCTGTGATGACGGACATATTTGAGCGGGAAAGCCGGAAGTTGATGTAGATCAAATAACGGGCATTATTTTTGGCAACCTATGGTCTGATCCCCCATAATGCGCAATTGGTATTCCTATGATCCAAACCCTGCGCCCATCTCTGCCAATTCGTGCCCGCCAGCAATTTAGTCGCGGGCTCTTAGCGTTGGTCGTTTGCTGGCAGGCGCTGATCATGTTCATGCCGGTGGCGCAGGCTAAAGCCGCTGCGGGCGAAGGCCAATGGGAAACCGTCTGTACGATGCAAGGCAGCAGCCAGGTATGGGTTGCCGGCAATGATGCCGAAAGCGATACCCAGACGAAATCTGGCGGCCATTGCCCGCTCTGCCTGATGAGCCAGACCGGTATTGCCCCGCCCTCAGTCTTTGACTTCAAGATGCATCAGGCTGCTGGTGCCGAAGTCGGCCAACTGGCCTTTACGGCCATCTATCTCACCCGCGCCTGGTCTGAACCCGCCACCGGTCCTCCCGCACAACGCTGATCTGACCTGAGGTACCGACTTTTAGGGTCGGTGTATGTGTCTGTGCGCGCGATCGCTTCCTGAAAGCCCCGCAGCGCCAGTCATTGTCTGATTGGAGTTGTGATGAAGTCTCGTTCAATTTTTGTCCGCAAGCCTGTGGCGCTTGCGGTTAGCCTTGTTTTTGCCCCGCTTTTTTCACCCGTCTCTGCCTGGGCGCAGGAGTCCACCACCGAGCCGATTAACGTCGACGTAACAGCAACGCGGTTTGAAGCCGATGCCTCAGTCATCGGCAAAGAGCTCGATCTGCAGCGCGCCGCCAACGTCGATACCGCCACGCTGATGACCAATGTCTCGGGTGTCGCCTTTCAAACAGGCGGCGCCGTATCCAGTATCCCGGTCATTCGTGGCCTGGCGGATCAGCGCATCAATGTGCTGGTCGATGGCGTTGATGCGGCGCCGGCCTGCCCGAACCACATGAATACCCCGCTCTCGTACGTCGATCCATCAAGCATCCAGAGCCTCACGGTTTACAAGAGCCTGAAGCCGGTGAGTATTGGACTGAACAGCATCGGTGGCGCCATAGTGGCCAGTACGGGGCAGCCGACTTTTGCCGAAGACGGCAAGAACCTCATAACCGGTAATGCAGGATTTTTCTACGGCACGAACAATAACAACATCGGTGGCAATGTGAAGGTCACCACCGCCACCGACTGGCTGAGCCTCACCTACACGGCATCCACCTCTTCGGCCAACAACTACACGGCAGGCGGTAACTTCCACGCACCGCAGTCAACCACAGGCACCACGGCTAATGGCCCGAAAAGTGCCACGGTCCTGCCCCCGAATATGGTCGGATCGACATCCTACGAGTCGACGAATCAGGCGGTGGCACTGGCCCTGAAGCACGATAAGCATACAGTCCAGTTGCAATATAGCTGGCAGGACATTCCCTATGAAAACTATCCGAATCAGCGGATGGACCTGACGGGTAACCAGGAGCAACGATTCAACCTACGCTACTGGGGGGGCTACGATTGGGGCAAACTCGAAAGTCAGGCCTACTACGAAACCCTGAACCACACGATGAACTTCGGCCCGAACAAACAGTATTTCTACGGCATGCAGGGTCAGTCCGCCGGCATGCCGATGAACACCAACAGCAACACGGCCGGGGTCAAAGTCAAAGGCGATATCGATCTGAGTGCAGGTTCGCTGTTGCGAACGGGTGCGGAATGGCAGCGGTATTACCTGAATGACTGGTGGCCGCCCGTCGCCAATTCGATGATGATGTCGCCAAATACCTTTCGCAATATCAACGGCGGCCTGCAGAACATTGCCTCCGTCTTTGGGGAATGGGAAAAGCAGTTCGACCCTAAGTTAAAAACCCTGTTCGGAGTGCGTTACTCGCTGGTGAATTCGTCCACGGGCAACGTTAACGGCTATATGAATAACAATATGGCCAATGAAGTGACCGATGCCAATGCATTCAACAGCACCAACAGCTATCGCAACTTCAACGATGTCGATGTCACGCTGACGACCAGTTACAAACATAACTCGCATCACGACATGGAGCTGGGTTTGGCGCGCCAGGTGCGGGCACCGAATCTCTATGAGCTGTATTCATGGTCGACCTCCTCGATGAACGCGGTCATGAATAACTTTGTCGGCGATGGTAACGGCTATTTTGGCAACCCCAACCTGAAAGCGGAGACGGCTTATACGGCGTCGGCGGCCTGGGATGTGCACACCGAAGACCGCGAATATATGGCGAAAGCATCGCCGTTCTATTCCTACGTGCAGAACTACATCGATGCTGTCCAGTGGAGTTCCAACTGCGGCATGACCAAAACGAGCGTCTGTCCATCGACAAGTTCACCTTCAGCAACTCTCAAGGGGGGGCAGTTTAACGTGATGCAGTACGTTAACCAGAACGCCAACCTGGCGGGGATCGATCTCGATGGCCAGATGCCCATTGCCAAAACCCAATTCGGTCGCTTTAGTGCCCAAGGCTTGTTTAACTGGACCTATGGCAAAAACCTGGTCACGGGGTACGGTCTGTATAACGTCATGCCGGTCAACGGCAAACTCAACTTTACGCACCAGTACGGGGGCTGGGATAACCAGATCCAGCTGGTTGCCGTTGCCAACAAAAATAACTTTTTGTCGGTGGAGCGCAATGAAATCCCGACCCCGGGTTATTTTCTGACTAACCTCAAGGCCAGTTATTCCTGGGCAAAGACGCGGATCGATGCCGGGATCAACAACCTATTCAATACGTTGTATTACCAGCCGCTGGGCGGTGCGTATCTCGGCCAGGGCGCCACCATGGGCATCAACAGCGTTCCCTACGGCGTACCGCTACCCGGTATGGGTATTTCGTACTACACCGCCGTTAACGTCAAGTTCTGAGGAGAAGCATCATGGCACGTACCAGTCGACAATCTCATCTGAGCCCAGAAGCCTTGAAAGCCATACGCAAACGTCTTGGTCGCAACCAGCGCGATTTCTGGTCGATGTTCGGCGTTTCGCAGCCGCTTGGTTCCAGATTCGAGAAGGACATCACGCCCTCGGTGCCGGTCGCCATGTTGGTGTGGCTGCGTACTCAACAGAAGCTGAGTGATCATGATCTGATCGATGCGTTGGCCGCGCTTGGCCTTTCAAGCTCCGGTCCTTGCGCAAGCACCGACGCGGCGCTGCTGGCGGCATGAAAAAACCCCGGCGTAGGGCCGGGGTTCTTCAGGTCACGTGAATAAGACTCAGTGGCCGGCAGGCAAGCCTTTGTCTTTGACCTTCGCCTGAACGGTCACTTCACCCGCTTTTTCGAACTTCAGTTTGATCGGCAGCATATCGCCGGCCACCAGTGGGCGGTTCAAGCCGATCAGCATGATGTGATACGCGCCCGGCTTAAGCTTCAACTCACCGTTTGCCGGGATATCCATGGCGGTCACCGGCACCATTTTCATCGCGCCATCGAGCATCTTCACGTCATGCAGTTCGGTCGCCTTGGCGCAATCACAGTTGGCGGCAACGATCTTGTCGGCAGCCCCCTTATTCTTGACTTCCATATAGGCGGCAGAAACCTGGCCGGGCTGGCCGGAGCGTGCCCAGATATCATCAATACTGATGTTGCCGATTTTGGCATCGGCCGCGTAAACACCTGCAGCAGCACAGAAAGC
>JBPCSW010000160.1:0-4123 GCA_051006675.1 Fluviibacter sp. | reverse complement strand
ATTCAGGCAATCAACAACAGTGATACGTGCGATGGTGTTTTCCGTTCACTTTAGCACTAGAGGTATGAAGCAATCAGCGCCGAATGCCGTTGCGACTGGTTATCCAGTCTCACCCGGGCCGCCGCAAAGACGGCGAGCAGCTCGACAAGTGCTTCTTCCAGATTTTCGTTAATTATAACGTAGGGGAACTCGTTCAGATGTTGTAATTCCTCGCGGGCATTAGCCACTCGCCGGGCAATGATCTCGGCCGAATCCTGCCCCCGCCCCTGCAAGCGGGTCTCAAGCACGCCAAAAGAGGGAGGGAGAATGAATACACCGACCGATTCCGGATAGACCTTACGCACCTGTTGCGCACCTTGCCAGTCGATTTCCAGAACCACATCACGGTCTGCAGCCAGCAAGGTCTCGATACCCTGACGACTCGTGCCATAAAAGTTACCATGCACCTCTGCCGATTCCAGAAAATCGCCGGCAGCCTGCATCCGCCTAAAGGTCTCCACTGAAACAAAGTGATAATGCACCCCGTCTTCCTCACCGGGGCGCGGGGTCCGCGTCGTTGTCGAAATAGATAGAGCCAGCCGCTTGTTCTGCGCCAGCGCCATACGGGTTAGGGTGGTTTTTCCAGCACCTGAAGGTGCCGCAATAACGAAAAGGCTACCGGGGCCAGCGGTCTTAGATTTCTGGTTCATGAGGTTCTCTGCAATCTCTATTACTCGATATTCTGCACTTGTTCGCGGATCTGCTCGTTCAGCACCTTCAATTCCATAGCAATGCCCGACACCTCGGCACTCACTGATTTGGATCCCAGGGTATTCGCTTCGCGGTTCAGCTCCTGCATCAGGAAATCCAAACGTTTACCGGCTGGACCATTAGACGACACCACCCGATCTACCTCATCGAGGTGTACTTTAAGCCGTCCGAGCTCTTCGGCCACATCCGTACGCACGGCATACAGCGTTAATTCCTGACGAATACGCTCATCTTCAGCGCTGCCAATAACTTCAATCAGCTTGGCGCGCGCTTTGTCCGCAAATGCCTGCTGTGCTGCCGGGATCAGTGGCTCGGCCTTAGCCACTAGCACCCGCATGGCCGCCGTACGCTCCTGAATTAACGATGCCAAACGACCGCCTTCGCGCAAACGCGCTTCCTTAAGCCCCTGAATCGCTTCAGCCGCCATACTCTGGTATTGCGGTAACAGTGTCGACCAATCAAGCGCCGCTGACTGCACCACCCCAGGCCAGCGCAGCACATCGGCCGTGCTTAAACCACGGCTCTCCTTGAATACTGCCTGTACTTGCGCAGCCAGGCGTTGTAAGGTCTGCAAACGCTCTGCATCCAACGTTTCATTGATCTCGGCCGAATTGATCGACCAACCCGCCCGACACTCGACTTTGCCACGCGACAGTTGTTTCGCCAGCAGCTCACGTAGAGGCATTTCCAGTTCGCGCAGCTCGTCGGGAAAGCGAAATACCAGGTCGAGAAAGCGCGAATTGACGCTTTTGATCTCAAAAGTCAGCGTCCCACCGAGAATAGGGCGGGTCATAGCGGCAAAGCCGGTCATGCTGGCAATCATGCGGAAATCCTGAATTCGGTTGGAAAATCGTACAATGCCGACGAGTTTAAACGATAGGAACCGCCATGCGCCCAAGCCAACGACAATCTGATGAATTACGCCCGCTATCTCTGACACGCGGCTATACCGCCCATGCCGAGGGCTCGGTGCTTATTCAGGTCGGGCAAACCCGCGTGCTTTGTACCGCCAGCGTAGAAACCTCGGTGCCGCCGTTCCTGCGCAGCAAGGGTCAGGGCTGGGTAACAGCCGAATACGGCATGCTGCCCCGTGCCACCCACACCCGTTCTGCCCGCGAAGCAGCCAAGGGTAAGCAAACCGGGCGCACACAGGAAATTCAACGCCTGATCGGCCGCAGCCTACGTGCCGTAACCGATCTCGCCGCTCTGGGTGAGCGCCAAATTACCCTTGATTGTGATGTGCTTCAGGCTGATGGCGGTACCCGCTGTGCCGCCATCACTGGTGCTTGGGTCGCCTTACACGATGCGTGTGCCAAACTGGTTGCTGAAGGGGTGCTGCCTTCGAATCCGGTACGCGAACATGTCGCCGCTATTTCGGTAGGCATTGTCGATGGCCAGCCGGTACTGGATCTGGATTATGCCGAAGATTCCAATTGCGACACCGATATGAACGTCATCATGACCGGTACAGGTGGCATTGTTGAAATCCAGGGCACGGCGGAAGGCACGCCATTCAGCCGTAATGAATTGAATGCGCTGGTTGATCTAGCCGATGCCGGCATCCGTCAACTGGTGGCTGCACAGACGCAAGCCGTTAAAGGTTAATCGCATGCAGCAACTGGTGCTTGCCTCGAACAATGCCAAGAAGCTCAAAGAGCTGGGCGCGTTACTGCAGCCCCTGGGTATCGAACTGATCCCACAAGGACAACTCGACATTCCAGAGGCCGAAGAACCCTTTCTTACCTTCGTCGAAAATGCGCTTACTAAAGCACGCCACGCGTCGCGCTTAAGCGGTCTGCCTGCTCTGGCCGATGACTCCGGTCTCTGTGTACGAGCACTTGGCGGTGCACCTGGGGTTCTGTCGGCACGTTACGCTGGTGAGCCACGTTCTGACGCACGCAACAATGCGCATTTGCTTGAGGCGCTTGCCAATCAGAACAATCGCGCTGCACATTTTGTCAGCGTACTGGTACTGGTTCGCCATGCCGATGATCCACAGCCCATTATTGCCGAAGGCAACTGGCAGGGTGAAATTCTGACTGAGGCTCGCGGTGAAGATGGTTTCGGCTACGACCCGCTCTTCTGGGTATCTGCCGCAGGAAAATCAGCGGCTGAAATGCCACCTCAGGAAAAAAACGCCTGTTCGCATCGGGCAATTGCCATGCAGAAACTGCTCGCGCAGCTAGGTGATTTGTAAACCGTGCAGACCATCCAGTTCGTGCCCTCACTCGGGTCGCGTGCCGCCGCATCGGGTGCATTGAAACCGAACTTTACGCAGGCCGTACCGCTATCACTTTATGTGCACATCCCCTGGTGTGTGCGTAAATGCCCTTACTGTGACTTCAATTCGCACGCCGCACCAGAGCAACTGCCGGAACAGGAATTGGTAGATGCCTTGCTTCAGGATCTCACGCTGGCGCTGCCAGGCATCTGGGGACGCCGTGTCGAAACCATCTTCTTTGGCGGAGGCACGCCGAGTCTGCTCTCACCACAGGCCATCGACAAACTCATCACGGGTTTTCGCACACTGCTCCCGCTTTCGCCACAGGCTGAAATCACCCTAGAAGCCAATCCGGGCAAGGTCGATGCCGAACGCTTTGCAGCCTTTCGGGCGGCGGGCATCACCCGCTTATCGCTTGGCATCCAAAGTTTTAACGACGAAAGTCTACAGACGCTCGGGCGTATTCATAATCGTGCCCAAGCCATCGTTGCCATTGAAGCTGCTGCTAAGCACTTTGACACCTTCAACCTGGATCTAATGGTCGGATTACCACGGCAGGACACTGCTGCTGCACTGGCAGACATTAACCTGGCATTAGCTTTCAACCCACCGCATTTCTCGTGTTACCAGTTAACGCTGGAACCCCATACACCCTTTGCCGCGGCACCGCCCAGCAACTTACCTGATGATGACACCTGCGCGGAAATTCAAGACCAACTCGAAGTGCGCTTGGCAGGGGCTGGTTACACCCATTACGAAACATCGACATTTGCGTTACCCGGTCATCAGTGCCGGCACAATCTGAATTACTGGACC
Source organism: Fluviibacter sp. (assembly GCA_051006675.1). Lineage (GTDB taxonomy): Bacteria > Pseudomonadota > Gammaproteobacteria > Burkholderiales > Rhodocyclaceae > Fluviibacter. Next base: position 336 of record JBPCSW010000160.1, on the reverse strand, counting down.
TTCGGTGATTACCTCGGCATTGGCCCCGGCGCCCACAGCAAACTCACCAACCACGAAGGCGCCAGACGCCAGATGCGCCACAAGTCGCCGAAGGCTTATCTGGCCGCAGCAGCAACGGGCGCATTTATCCAGACAGATGAACCAATTCTGCCCGTTGATCTCACCGGTGAATTCATGATGAATGCCTTACGTCTGAACGAAGGCTTTGGCATTGAACTCTACGAACGCTATACGGGCTTACCCTGGCTAATCATCAGCCGTCAGGTTGATGCAGCGATCAAAGATGGCTTTCTCGAATGGATTGAACCCGACCAGCATTTACGCCCAACGCTTCAG
>JBPCSW010000159.1:0-3859 GCA_051006675.1 Fluviibacter sp. | reverse complement strand
AGTCCAGCCAATCTCGAGCGTGCTCTGAGAACGAGCAGATCGAATTCATCGAACAAAGCCATTCGACCAGCCGTTTAGGTCTGATCGTGGCCAAACGCCTGGTTGCTGCCTCTGCGCGTCGAAATCTGATCCGACGGGTATTGCGCGAGCATTTCCGCACCACGCCGGCAGCTTTTCCGGCGGGGGATTGGATTGTTCGGCTGCATGAATCACCATTTCGCGTGAAAAAAGGCGAGGCCGCACCTACCCGACTGCAGGTCGTTACAGGGTTGCGTACGGATATTCGGCAGATTATGAATCGTGTCGCCGGTCATATACGTAAAGAAAAACAGGATCAGCCGGCATGAAACACGAAATGCTGGCACGCCTGATGGCCTTGCCGGGTAAGCTGATCCAGCAGCTTTTATTAGGTCTGATTCAGGTCTATCGTTATGCTTTAAGTCCTTTTCTGGGACAGCGCTGCCGCTTTTACCCAAGCTGTTCTGCCTATGCGGCAGAGGCTTTAACCCGATATGGACCATTACGCGGATCGTGGCTGGCCATAAAAAGAGTGTTGCGTTGTCACCCTTTCCATCCCGGTGGACACGATCCTGTGCCCTGAATCTGGTACCCTTGCATGCTTTGTAGCGTTGCAAACGCAGCGCCCGATTTTTTGAACCCTCTCGCTGGCTGAACCATGGATTACCGTCGTTTATTTCTTACCTTGATTTTCACCATCTCCGTATTCCTGCTTTGGGAAGGCTGGGGCCAGCATAAAGCGGAGCAGAAAGCAGCCAATATGCCGGCGGCCGCTGCACAATCAGCTGATTCGCCCAAGGGCTCGGTTGATCTGCGTGCCAAAGATAGTGGCGCTGTTCCGTCGCGTAGCAATGGAAATAGCGACAAGGCTGTTGCGCAGCCAGCTGCTGTCGCTAATGCGCCAACGGTCACGGTAAAGACAGACGAGTACGTTGCCACGATCAGCTTAGCCGGTGCCAGCATTACTAACCTGGAACTGATTCAACACAAGGGTGATGACAAGTCCGGCTTCGTTGAACTGTTTGGCAAGACACACCACTATGCCGCGCAATCGGGTCTGATTGGCGATGGTATGCCGAACCACAAGACATTGTGGCGCCAGGTTTCGTCGGGTAACGAACTGAAGGCGGGCCAGAATACGCTGGATGTCGTTTTTGAAGCCGATGCAGCCAATGGCGGTAAAGTAAGCAAGACACTCACCTTCAAGCGTGGCGACTATGGCATTGATGTCACCTACAAACTGAAGGGTGTTGCTGCCGATAAGGCAGATGCTTACTTCCAGCTGGTGCGTGATGACAAAGCACCGGCAGGTGATCCAAACATGGTGAGCGTTTTCACGGGCCCGGCTTTCTATACCGATGCCCAGAAATTCAACAAGATCAAATTTGCCGACATTGCTGATGGCAGTGCCAAATTTGAAAAGACCGCTAACGACGGCTGGGTTGCCATGATCCAGCACTATTTTGTAACGGCCTTTATTCCTGCTGCTGGCACGCCACGTGAGTTCTACACGCGTCAGGTTGAGCCGGGTGTATTTGCCGCCGGTGTCATCGTGCCAATGCCGGTCGCTACCAATGGTGTGAGCACACTGACTGTGCCACTGTACGCAGGTCCTCAAGAACATAGCACGCTTGAAAAAGTGGCGCCTGGTTTTGATCTGGTTGTTGACTATGGTTGGTTGACCGTACTGGCCGCACCAATTTTCTGGGTGCTGGAATGGCTGGAAGTTCTGACGGGTAACTGGGGCTGGGCGATTGTGCTCATGACCATCATGCTCAAGCTGATTTTCTTCCCGCTGTCAGCAGCTAGCTACAAATCAATGGCACGCATGCGTACCGTCACGCCACGCCTGATGGCGCTGAAAGAACGTTACGGCGACGACAAGCAGAAACTGAATCAGGAAATGATGGATCTATACCGTAAGGAAAAGATCAATCCACTAGGTGGCTGCTTGCCGATCCTGGTACAGATCCCTGTGTTTATTGCGCTGTACTGGGTACTGTTGGGCGCCGTTGAAATGCGTAACGCCCCATGGGTGGGCTGGATTCATGATCTGACCCAGCCAGATCCGTTCTACATTCTGCCCGCCATCATGATGGCCACCATGCTGTTCCAGGTGAAACTGAACCCTACGCCGCCGGACCCTGTGCAAGCCAAGATCATGTGGATTATGCCGTTGGGATTTGGTGTGATGTTCTTCTTCTTCCCGGCAGGTCTGGTGCTGTACTGGACGGTGAACAACGTCCTGTCGATTGCACAGCAGTGGGCTATTAACCGTAAGATCGAAGCCGCCAAACACGGCCACCGCTAAGATGTTGAATCCACCCATCGCGGCCATCGCCACGGCGCCGGGTCGCGGTGGTGTGGGCATTGTGCGGTTGTCGGGTGCCGGGCTGGCATCCTGGATACAACCGCTAACAGGCAAACCCCAGTCGGTCAGTTTTGCGCAGCCGCGGGTCGCTACCCTCACCCAGTTTGTTGACGATACCGGCCAGGTGCTGGACGAAGGCCTGCTGATTTACTTTGCGGGCCCTAATTCGTTTACGGGTGAAGACGTGATCGAGTTGCAGGGTCATGGTGGTCCGGTGGTGATGCAACTGCTGTTGTCGCGCTGTCTGGATTTAGGGGCGCGCTTGGCAGAGCCGGGCGAATTTACCCGCCGCGCATTTCTCAACGGCAAGCTTGATCTAGCGCAGGCCGAAGCCGTAGCCGATCTGATCAATGCATCCACAGCAACGGCCGCACGCTCCGCCGTGCGTTCATTGCAAGGCGATTTCTCACGTGCCATTGATGCACTGATGGATCCGTTGATCGAATTGCGTGCATTAACAGAAGCTACGCTGGATTTTCCCGAAGAAGAAGTCGACTTCCTCAAGAGCATTCAGGCCGAGGCCCGTTTACAGAATATTCGTGAAGCACTGGGCAAAGTACAAGCGAGCGCCAAGCAAGGAAAGCTGCTGCAAGATGGTTTAACGGTGGTGCTAATTGGGCAGCCGAATGTGGGCAAGTCCTCATTGCTCAACGCGCTGGCGGGTGAAGACCTCGCCATCGTGACGCCGGTCGCCGGTACCACGCGAGACGTTGTGCGCGCTCATCTGCAAATCGAAGGCGTGCCTTTGCATGTGATTGATACCGCAGGCTTGCACGACACGAATGATGAAGTGGAGCGGCTTGGTATCGAGCGCACCTGGAAAGAAATCGAAAAAGCAGATGTGGCTGTGCTGCTGACGGATGCGCAGCACGGATTAACAGCAGCCGAAGAGGCCATCATTGCGCGACTACCTGAAGGCACTACGCGCGTGATGGTACAAAACAAAATCGATCTAGCGGATGTGGTTGCCGAGGCTTCGGTTTTGGCGATCTCTGCAAAAACCGGTGCGGGTGTTGATCAACTACGTATGCGCTTGTTGCAGATTGCTGGATGGCAACCGGGCGAGAGTTTGTTTATTGCGCGCGAGCGCCATCTGCGCGCACTCAGCGATGCAGCAGAGCATCTGGCTACCGCAGCAGCGGCATTGCCCGCATTGGAAATTTTTGCCGAAGAACTGCGTCTGGCCCATAAGGCACTGCAAAGCATTACGGGCGAATACACGCCAGATGATTTACTTGGGGCGATCTTCTCAAAGTTCTGTATCGGAAAGTGATAAGACCATGTGGTGCGAGCGTTGGCGATACTTCTGTGCTTTTATCCTGTAAATGTTTGGCATTAAATTGCTTTAAGGTATTCTGCAAACATTAATACCCCTTTAGGGGGTAAGACATTAACCGACGAGGAGTTAGCATGCGCGCAATTCTTTTGAGCCTTTCGTTGATTGCAGGGACAGCCTTGGCAGGCCCGGAC
>JBPCSW010000158.1:0-6520 GCA_051006675.1 Fluviibacter sp. | reverse complement strand
GGTCATCGGTAAAAGGTTCAGTCATTTGATGTGTCATGCCGGTTCCATCAATTCTTTAAGGGTCAACGACAAAGATTCTCTGGCGCGATGTATCCGTGAGCGCACGGTACCTATGGGTACTTCTTGAATTTGGGCAATTTCTTCATAACTCAAGCCTTCCTGCTCACGCAATGTGAGGGCCTGGCTCAGTGTTTCGGGCAATTCGGCCATCGCTTTAGCCAATGTATCCGATAATTCGTGTTGCCAAAGCAAGGTTTCGGGACTTTCACTAAAACCTGGCCAATCCACCAGCCCCGCATCTGAAGCAACCACCTCATCAGTCAAAGACTCCTGATCGGGTCTTCGGCAATTGGTCTTGTTCCAGGCCAGAAAAGTATTATGGGCAATACGCGCCAGCCATGTCGCAAAAGCAGCCTCACCACGGAAGCTACCGAGGGATACAAAGGCTTTGAATAGAGATTCCTGCAAGAGCTCTTCAGCAACCGCGCGATCCTGTGTCAGTCGAGTTAACCAGCGCAGAATGCGCGATTGACATCCAACGACGAGGCATTCGAATGCCGCTCGATCGCCAGCCTTGGCAGCTGCCAATAGCGTTGCTTCAGTTGCCGATTCTTTGCCTTTAATGGCAATAACGCTATCCGGCAACGAATCTGTTGTCTGTTTGATGTCTGTTTCCGTTCTAACCTTGTAGAATGCCCGTTAGTTTATGTTGTGATTGCCCTTTTCGCCATATTGGCCGTGCACGCTCCCCTACTACGTTGAACCAGACCTCTTCCTCCTGCGCGAATCGTTTTGATGTGCTCATCATCGGTAGCGGCCTTGCCGGCCAAAGCGCTGCATTGTGCCTTGCTGATGCCGGTTTAAAAGTCGGTCTGGTTAGCAAGCGACGCCTTGCAGACTCGGCCTCAGGATGGGCGCAAGGCGGTATTGCAGCTGTGCTGGATAGCACAGACTCGGTTGAAAACCATATTGCGGATACCCTCACCGCCGGCGCCTATCTTAATGACCCGGCCGCAACCCGATTTGCCATCGAACATGCCGCCGAGGCGATTCAGTGGCTGATTGATCGGGGCGTACCCTTTACGCGGGAAGACGGTCGTTACCACCTGACGCGTGAAGGCGGCCATAGCCACCGTCGAGTCATTCATGTAGACGATGCCACCGGTGCCGCCGTTCAGGACACGCTCACGCCGCAGGTACGCAATCATTCCAATATCTGTGTCATGGAACACCACATCGTGGTGGATCTGATCACAGCTAGTAAAGCTGGACAGCAGTCCTTTGGGCAAAAAGACCGTTGCCTGGGCGCTTACGTATTGGATAGCCAGTCGGGTAAAGTCAAAACCATTGCCGCAGGCCAGACACTGTTAGCTACGGGTGGTGCCGGCAAAGTCTATCTTTATACGACCAATCCCGATACATCCACCGGTGATGGTATTGCCATGGCCTGGCGTGCGGGTTGCCGTATCGCTAATATGGAGTTCATCCAGTTTCACCCGACTTGTCTGTATCACCCGCAGGAAAAATCTTTTCTGATCAGTGAAGCCGTCCGTGGTGAAGGTGGACTACTCAAGCGTCCGGACGGCACCCGATTTATGGATGATTACGATCCGCGGGCCGAATTAGCCCCTCGCGATATTGTCGCCCGTGCCATAGATGCCGAAATGAAACGCCATGGGCTGGACTGCGTCTATCTCGATATTTCGCACCAACCAGCAGAGTTCATCCGCGCGCACTTCCCGACGATCTACGAACGTTGCCTGCAATTAGGCATCGACATCACGCAAGAACCGATCCCTGTTGTACCTGCCGCCCACTATACCTGCGGTGGTGTTGTGATTGATCAACATGGCCGCACCGATTTACCGGGACTTTACGCCGCAGGCGAAGTGACGTGCAGCGGCCTGCATGGCGCTAATCGTCTGGCTTCGAATTCATTATTGGAATGTCTGGTCTATTCCCGCGCTGCAACCGATGCCATCATTAGCAACCCATTGCCAGCGCCTGAGGCTTTGCCGCATTGGGATGAGAGTCGTGTCACCGATGCTGATGAAGAAATCGTTATATCGCACAACTGGGATGAACTTCGCCGCTTCATGTGGGACTACGTGGGCATTGTCCGTACGACCAAGCGCCTGCTTCGGGCACAGCATCGTATCCGTCTGCTGACACGCGAGATTGACGAGTTCTATGCCAACTTCCGGATTAGCCACGATCTACTTGAATTGCGTAATCTCGTACAAACAGCCGACTTAATTGTGCGTTCGGCGCTGCGTCGTAAAGAGAGTCGTGGCCTCCACTACTCCCGTGACTATCCGGATACCCTGAAGCGGGTTAAAAATACCGTACTGCGTAAACGCAATTAATACGCGTTTATTGCATCGCAATCTGGCGGCGCATACGCTTGGTCCATACCAGCAGTTGTCGCCATTGATCAGATGAACAGTCTGGCAAACTATCCGGCAACCAAACCATCACCTGACGGCCTTGTTGCGGAATCTCCGCATGTAGAACGATCAGCCAGGGATATACACTCAGACGCGTACATCGGATAGGCGTCTCAACCCCGTTATGATCGGTTAGCACCGCCTTGATTGGTTTGAACGTTAACACCACCGCAGGTGGTTTGCGCGATGCGGCATGCCACGCATGAATAAAAACAGCCATCAGCGAGAACCCGACGACTGCTAGAGACCAGCCGGAAAGGCTACTCTGGCTGAGGCTCAATACAGATAGCAACAATACCAAAAGCAACGCCGCCCGAAGGCGGCGCGAAGCAACAGGCCGGATTTCAAGCCGGCGCATCATGGTCTTCAGAAGCGTTTGAAGACCAATGAGCCGTTGGTGCCACCGAAGCCGAAGTTATTCTTCAGCGCGACATCGATCTTCATTTCGCGTGCTGTATTGGCACAGTAATCCAGATCACATTCCGGATCCTGATTGAAGATGTTGATTGTCGGTGGCGAAATCTGGTGATGGAGCGCTAGAACGGTAAAGACTGATTCCAAGCCGCCTGCACCACCCAAGAGGTGACCAGTCATCGACTTAGTAGAGTTAACCACCAGTTTCTTGGCATCCGCACCGAACAGCAGCTTGATGGCTTCTGTTTCGTTCTTGTCGCCCAGCGGGGTCGAAGTGCCATGCGCATTCAGGTACTGCACAGCATCCGTATTGACACCAGCATTCTTAAGCGCCGCTTGCATGCTGCGCTTAGGGCCATCGGTATCTGGTGCCGTCATATGATAGGCATCACCGCTCATACCGAAACCGCTCAACTCTGCATAAATCTTGGCGCCACGGGCTTTAGCATGTTCGTACTCTTCAAGCACCATCACACCAGCGCCCTCGCCCAGCACAAAGCCATCTCGATCTTTGTCCCAAGGACGACTTGCGGTTGCCGGATCATCATTGCGCTCAGACAGCGCACGGGCAGCACAGAAGCCACCCAGACCCAACGGAGAAATCGTTGATTCTGAACCACCAGCAACCATCACATCGGCATCACCGTATTCAATCATACGGCTGGCCAGACCAATGGCATGCAGACCTGTTGTACATGCAGTCACCGGGGCAATATTCGGGCCCTTGAAACCGTACATGATCGACAGATTACCGGAGATCATGTTGATGATCGAACCTGGCACAAAGAATGGAGAAATTTTACGGACACCAGCGGCGTCGTAAGTTGCCTTGGTATCTTCGATCAGTGGCAAGCCACCAATGCCCGAACCAATACACACACCGATACGTTCGGCATCTGGAGGGTTTTCACCCAGCCCAGCATCGCGAACGGCTTGAATACCAGCCGCCATGCCGTAATGAATAAATGTATCCATGCGACGAGCGTCTTTGGCAGGCAAATAATCTGCCACATTAAAGCCTTTGACCTCACCAGCAATGCGTGTAGGAAAGGTGCTAACGTCAAAACGGGTCACTGCCGTAATACCACTACGGCCAGCAAGCAGGCTATCCCATGCTTCTGTAACGGTGTTACCTACAGGGCTGATAACGCCCAAACCTGTGACGACGACGCGACGACGCATGCCAACTCCTTCACGGACCCAGGTCTATAAACCCCGGGCTAATATAAATACGGCCGACACAAATCGCGTCGGCCGCAATGACGCAACAAGCGAAATTACTTCTGGTGCGACTTGACGTAGTCGATCGCTTGCTGAACCGTGGTGATCTTCTCGGCATCTTCATCCGGAATTTCGCATTCGAATTCCTCTTCGAGTGCCATCACGAGTTCAACTGTATCCAGCGAATCTGCGCCCAGATCATCAACGAAAGAAGATTCATTCTTGACGTCAGCTTCATTCACGCCGAGTTGTTCGGCTACGATCTTTTTGACGCGCTGTTCGATGTTATCCATTGAAGCTCCTATTACCCTTCTATTAGAGGTGGTGGAAATCAGACTCTATTCTACCAAAACACAGCCAACCGCAAAGTTTTCGTGTGCAATAGAATAAAAAAAAGTTACGGCAGGTACATCCCGCCATTAACGTGAATGGTACTGCCAGTGACATAAGATGCCGCTGGCGATACGAGGAAAGCCACTGCAGCAGCGATATCCTCAGGGGTGCCAAGGCGCCCCAGTGGAATGTTGCCGAGCAGCATATTCTTCTGGCCCTCATCGAGGGCCTTGGTCATATCAGTGTCAATAAAACCCGGTGCAACGCAGTTAACCGTAATGCCGCGGCTACCCAGTTCACGGGCCAGCGAACGGGTCATGCCGCTCACACCGGCTTTGGCAGCGCAGTAATTGGCCTGACCCGGGTTGCCAGCGTGGCCGACCACCGATGTAATATTGACGATGCGGCCGGTACGAGCCTTCATCATGCCGCGCATGACCGCGCGACACATACGGAACACGGATTTGAGATTGGTGTCGAGCACGTCATCCCAGTCTTCGTCCTTCATGCGCATAGCGAGCGTATCGCGAGTAATGCCTGCGTTATTAACCAGCACGGTAATTGCCGAACCAGTTTTAGATTCAATATCTGCCAGGAGCGCATCAACGCCAGCGGCATCTCGCACGTCCAGCGCAGCACCCCACCCTGCACCACCCGCAGCCTTAATCGCTTCGGTAATGCTGGCTGCACCAGATTCGCTGGTGGCCGTACCAATGACCGTCATACCCTGACGAGTCAGTTCCATGGCAATCGCGCGGCCAATGCCACGCGAAGCGCCGGTTACAAGCGCAACAGTTGCGGTCATATCTCTTCCTTAGCTTAAAGTCAGATTGGCGTTAACCGAATCAGCATCGGCCAGTGCCACACCGGTAATGCCATCGGCACAACGTTTGGTCAGGCCGGCCAGTACCTTACCCGGGCCACATTCAGCAGCCGTGGCAACACCCATACCAGCCATTTTCTGGATCGTTTCTACCCAGCGCACAGGTTTGGCTGCCTGACGCACCAGCGCATCTTTAATCTTGGCGGGATCGGTTTCAATCGCTACATCCACGTTATTGATCACTGGGATCAGCGGTGCATTCAGCGTGATATCAGCCAGGGCGACAGCGAGACGATCAGCGGCGGATTTCAGCAACGACGAATGAAATGGTGCGGATACCGGGAGCAATACAGCGCGCTTAGCGCCACGAGCCTTACAGACTTCACATGCGCGCTCAACGGCACCCTTGTGGCCAGCAATGACTGTCTGACCTGGGGCGTTGAAATTAACAGGCTCAACCACCTCTCCCTGAGCTGCTTCAGCACAGGCCGCAGCAATGCCATCATCATCCAGGCCAAGAATGGCCGCCATGGCACCCGTACCGACAGGCACGGCCTCTTGCATGGCAGCAGCACGTAGGCGAACCAGCGGCACAGCATCAGCCAGTTTCAACGAACCGGCAGCAACCAACGCCGAGTATTCACCCAGACTATGACCAGCGACAACGGCCGGCGTCTTGCCACCAAGGCTCTCCCACAGGCGCCATACGGCAACACCAGCGGTGAGCATGATCGGTTGTGTGTTCACTGTCTGGGAAAGGCGCTCAGCCGGGCCTTCGGCAACCATAGTCCACAGGTCTTCACCCAGCGCCGCAGAGGCTTCGTCAAAAGTCGCGCGAACAACTGGTGAGTCACCATAGGCAGCCATCATGGCCACCGATTGCGACCCCTGACCGGGAAATACGAAAGCGAACGACATATGGTTCTCCGTAATTAATATTTGAGGAGCACACTGCCCCAGGTGAAACCGCCACCAACACCTTGCAGCATAAGTGTCTGACCCCGTTTGACGCGGCCCGATTTCACAGCTTCATCCAGTGCTAACGGTACCGATGCCGCCGAGGTATTGCCATGATGCGCAACCGTCACGATGACACGCTCTGCCGGTAACGACAGGCGCTTTCCGATGGCTTCGATAATGCGTACGTTAGCCTGGTGTGGAATCAGCCAATCGATTTGATCCGGTGTAATACCAGCTGATTCGCAGCATTCAATGGCGCTGTCGGACAAGGCGCGTACAGCAAACTTGAAAACAGCCTGACCATCCATACGCAGGAACGGAT
>JBPCSW010000157.1:0-2732 GCA_051006675.1 Fluviibacter sp. | reverse complement strand
GCCAAGCATTGCTTGGCTTTTTTATTGTCTGTCGTTCTAGCGTTGTTCTATAGGCAGCAGGTCGCGTCGACTTGAGCCTTTATACAACTGCCTAGGCCGACCAATTTTATGTTCTTCGTCAGAAATCATTTCTGACCATTGGGCTATCCAACCGGCGGTTCTAGCCAGAGCAAAAATGGCAGTAAACATAGAGTTGGGTATGCCCATGGCGCGCATGACAATGCCGCTGTAAAAATCCACGTTTGGATAGAGCTTACGTGAAACAAAGTATTCGTCTTCCAGCGCGATTTTTTCCAGCTCCATGGCCAGTTTAAACATGGGGTCATCGTTCAAGCCTAACTCATCGAGCACCTCGTGGCAGGTGGTGCGCATGATTTTGGCGCGCGGGTCCATATTACGGTAAACGCGGTGGCCAAAGCCCATCAGGCGGAAGGTGTCGTTCTTATCTTTTGCCCGTTTGATGAATTCGCCTATGCGTGACACGTCGCCTATTTCTTCTAGCATGGTTAGCGTGGCCTCATTGGCACCACCGTGCGCCGGTCCCCACAGTGAGGCGATGCCGGCTGAGATGCAGGCGTAAGGATTGGCGCCACTGGAACCCACTAAACGCACGGTACTGGTCGAAGCGTTTTGTTCGTGGTCGGCATGCAAAATCAGAATGCGCTCAAATGCCTTGGCCAACACTGGGTTAGGCACGTATTTTTCGCAGGGCGTAGCAAACATCATGTGCATGAAGTTTTCGGCGTAATTCAAATGATTTTGCGGGTACATAAACGGCTGACCCAAATTGTATTTAAAGCTCCACGCGGCTATGGTGGGCACTTTAGCCAACAAGCGATGCGCGGAAATTTCACGGTGTTTAGCATCGCGGATATCCATGGCATCAAAGTAAAACGCCGACAAAGAACCGACCACCCCAACCATCACCGCCATGGGGTGGGCATCGCGCCTAAAGCCCCGAAAAATATTGCTAAGCTGATCGTGCAGCATGGTGCTGCCATTGATGGTGTTGGTGAATTGCTGTTTTTGCTCGGCATTAGGCAGTTCGCCATGTAACAGCAAATAAGACACTTCCATGAAGTTGCAATGCTCAGCCAGTTGTTCAATGGGGTAGCCGCGGTAGTAAAGCAGGCCTTTTTCCCCATCAATAAAGGTGATGTCGGAGTTGCAGGCCGCTGTTGACATAAAGCCTGGGTCATAGGTGAACACGCCGTGCTTACCTAGGCTGCGTATGTCTATCACGTCGTTGCCCAAGCTGCCCGACAGCATAGGCAATTCAATGGGCGCAGCACCGTTGTCGAAAGTAATCGTGGCTTTAGTCGGTTTGGTCATGAGATGGATTCTTGCAGGTTATTTGGTCAAAATAATTATACTGTAATCGCAGGCTTACTTGCATAGGGAAAACTGCCCAAGCTTGATTTAGTTGGCTTTTGCCGGATTAATGCTGATAAATCGCGCCCAAAATTCGTGCACCGCTTGCACCAGTGACGGGCGCTAGATTGGCGGTTTTTTTCTCCAAACATTGTTTGGCTAGCCAGGCAAAGGCTATCGCTTCTACCCAGTCCACGCCTATGCCCAAGCTGTCAGTCAGTTTGCATGGGATAGAGTCAAGCAGAGTTTGCAATTTTTTGACTAACAGTTGATTGTGCGCGCCGCCGCCGCATAGGTAGACTTCATCCACTGCTGGGCAGTGCATTTTTAAGCCGGCATAGACCGATTCCGCACTCAAATCCACCAAGGTATGCGCCACGTCATGCGCTGGCATGGCAGCATTTAATGAGGCCACGGCTTGCAGATTGTTTTCCAACCAAGTCAGGTTAAATAGGTCTCGGACGGTACTCTTAGGTGGCGTCGCCGCAAAAAAATCTTCTTGTAATAGGCGCCTTAGCAGTGCAGGTATGGTTTGTCCCGAGCTAGCCCACGCGCCGTTTGCATCGTAATCTTGCCCTAGCTGCTGTTTGATCCAAGCGTCCAATAGCATGTTGCCTGGCCCGGAGTCGAACCCCACTACGCGATTTTGCTCAGTGGCAGTTGAATTGTCGTTGCGGCTAAGGTAAGTAATGTTGGCGATGCCACCTAGATTAATGATGGCTCTATTGAGCTGCTTGTCAGCAAATACCGCTTGATGAAAGGCCGGCACCAAGGGCGCGCCTTGCCCACCTGCTGCCACGTCACGACTTCTAAAATCCGCCACCACGGTGATTTGGCACAGCTCCGTTAACAAAGCAGCATTGCCTATTTGCATGGTAAAGCCTATGCCATCGCCAAAGCCTGGTCTGTGTCTGATGGTTTGGCCGTGGCATCCCACAGCCGTTATGTCGCTAGGACTTAGCTGAGCTTTAGCTAACAATTGTTCAATGGCCAGCGCATACAATTTGGCCAGCGCATTGCTGATCAGTGCGGTTTCTTCCAGCTCGTTGGCAGTGGGATGCTGCAAGGCTAAAACAGCGCTGCGCAGCGTCGATGGGTAGGCTAAAAAATGCGTCAACAGTGGTTGCGGTTTTTCATCTTTAAACTCGACCAATGCGACGTCGACCCCGTCTAGGCTGGTGCCAGACATGAGTCCTATGAAAAGTTTGCGCGTCATGTGTTTTAGGTAATGCGTTCGACTGGAAGTTAATCTAATGAGGCAATGTGACCTCAATTTGCGTTAAAATAGCGGCTTCTTAAGCACAAGGCGGTCAGCCTGATTGCTTAATACAGTGCGCTATTGGATGGTAACAGAAAACGCA
>JBPCSW010000156.1:0-4615 GCA_051006675.1 Fluviibacter sp. | reverse complement strand
CCGTGTTGCGCTTCTCTTCCTCGGACATCACCATGCTGCGGCGCTCGGCGCCCATCATGATCTTGTCTTTGGCCTTCTCGAAGTCTTCCATGTCGACCAGGCGCTTGTTCTGGCGCGCAGCAAAAAGCGCGGCCTCGTTCACCAGATTCGCCAGATCAGCACCCGAGAAACCCGGTGTGCCACGAGCCAGAATATCGGCTTTGATATCCGGTGCCACCGGTACCTTGCGCATATGCACCTTGATAATTTCTTCGCGGCCACGGATATCCGGCAGCGGCACCACCACCTGGCGGTCGAAACGACCCGGGCGCAACAGTGCAGGATCCAGGATGTCTGGACGGTTAGTTGCCGCAATCACGATGACGCCCTGGCTTCCTTCAAAACCATCCATCTCGACCAGCATCTGGTTCAGGGTCTGTTCACGCTCATCGTTACCACCACCCAGGCCCGCACCACGATGGCGACCCACTGCATCAATTTCGTCGATGAAGATAATGCAAGGTGATTGTTTTTTGGCCTGTTCGAACATGTCGCGCACACGGGCTGCGCCCACGCCAACAAACATCTCGACGAAGTCCGAACCCGAGATCGAGAAGAAAGGCACCTTGGCTTCACCAGCAATCGCCTTGGCCAAGAGGGTTTTACCCGTACCCGGGCTGCCGACCATCAGCACGCCACGCGGGATACGACCGCCCAGTTTCTGAAACTTCGTGGGGTCTTTCAGAAAATCGACCAGCTCCTGGACTTCTTCCTTAGCCTCATCACAGCCGGCCACATCGGCGAACGTCACCGTGTTTTGCGCCTGATCCATCATGCGCGCCTTGCTCTTGCCGAATGAGAACGGGCCGCCGCCCTTGGCACCACCGCCCTGCATCTGACGCATGAAGAAAATCCAGACACCAATGAGCAACAGCATCGGGAACCAGCTGACAAAGATGTTCATCAGCATCGAAGGCTCTTCTTCTGGCTTGGCTTCAATCTTGACGCCGCTCTTCAGCAGGTCTGATACCAGCCACAAATCTGGCGGCGCATACGACGTTACTTTTTTGCCATCGGTGGTCGTCGCTTTCAGCGTACGGCCTTCCATGACCACTTTACTGATCTTCCCATCTTTCACCTCTTCGATGAATTGGGAGTATTCAACCGAATTCTGAGCGGTCTGCTTGTTATTGAACTGGTTAAATACCGTCATCAGCACTAAACCAATGACGACCCAGATCGCAACGTTTCGAAACAGATTGTTATTCACGATGGCTTTCTGCCTTATTCAAACTGAACGGTCATTCTACCCGAGCCTGCAATGGCTCACTACTCAAGCTACTTTAAGCCCTGCCCCAACAGATACAACTCACTACTCCGACCGCGTGATGCCTCAGGTTTACGGGTAACCACCTTGCGAAAGACCTGACGCATGGCGACCACATATTCCGCGAAACCCGAGCCCTGAAAGACCTTGACCAGGAAAGACCCCTGCGGTTGCAGGTGATTTGCAGCAAAATCCAGTGCGAGTTCAGCCAGGTGAACAGATCTCGCCTGATCAGACAAAGGAATACCAGACATATTGGGGGCCATATCTGAAAGCACAAGGTCTACTTTAGCGCCGTGAAGCATTTCTTCAACCTGTTTCAGCACAGATTCCTCATGGAAGTCGCCCTGCAGGAACTCTACACCAGGCAACATCGGATCCAGCGGCAACAGATCCAGACCAATAACCCGACCCGTTGTACCCAGTCGTTTACGCGCCACCTGCGACCAGCCACCCGGCGTACAGCCCAGATCAACTACGATGGCACCCTTGCGGATTAGCTTGTCTTTGTCATCCACTTCCATCAGTTTGAATGCCGCACGGGAACGCCAACCCTCTGCCTTGGCGCGTTGCACCCATGGGTCGTTCACGTGCTCTCGCATCCACGCTCTACTGGTCTTAGTTCTTGCCATACATTCTGCCTGCTGTCTCTCGATTGAGTTTCGCTGTTCTATTCAAGGCTGGCGTACAATGCCAGCCTGCATTATCCGTGTTTACTGCTTTGAGTTCATCATGACCCTTGATCGTATCGCCCAACTAATTGCCGACGAAACTGCCGAAGCCCCTGTTCCAGGCGAACTGGCTATCAGCACTGCCGAGCGCCGTGCGCTCAAGGCAGAGGCTCACAGCCTAAATCCTGTGGTCACCATCGCCGACAACGGTTTGTCTGAAACCGTGCTCAAGGAAATCAGTCACTCACTCAACAGGCATGGATTAATCAAAATCCGCGTTGTTAATGATGAACGAGAAATTCGTGAAGGCTATCTTGCCGAAATCTGTAATACGCTGAATGCTGCCGCAATTCAGCATATCGGTAAATTACTGGTCGTCTGGCGGCCGAAAGTCGAAGTCAAAGTCGACAAATCCGGCAAAGCCACTGGTCGCCGTAAAGCGCCCCGTCAACTGAAACGAAACTTCCAGAACAGCTAAACGGGTATTGTTACACCCGTTTAGCTCGAGTTATACGTAGCGAACGTCGATCATCTCGTATTCGCGCTGACCACCCGGCGTCTGCACCTGTACCACGTCACCGGCAAACTTGCCGATCAGCGCGCGGGCCAGCGGAGAGGCAAAAGAAATCTTACCTTGCTTAATATCCGCTTCGTCTTCTCCGACGATCTGATAGGTAACAGCTTGACCCGAATCCGCATCTTCCAGATCAACGGTTGAACCAAACACACAGCGGCCATCCGCATCCATGCTTGATGGATCAATAATCTGGGCGTGGCTCAGCTTGCCTTCAACTTCCTGAATACGGCCTTCAATAAAGCCCTGCTTCTCTTTAGCGGCATCGTATTCGGCGTTTTCCGAAAGATCGCCGTGTGCTCGTGCTTCGGCAATCGCCTCAATCACAGCAGGACGTTCAACAGTTTTCAAACGATGCAGCTCTTCCTGAAGCGCAGCCGCACCCGTCACAGTCAATGGAATCTTATTCATGGCAGTGACAATCGGTTAATTCAACTGCGCATGCAGTGACTGAATCGCGTAAACCTTGAGAGCATCACCCGACAGAATACCGGCCACAGCAGCCTCAGCACCCCAGATCGTGGTGAACATGGTCACACGTGCCATTAGACCCGATGTACGGATCGAACGGGAGTCATTAATGGCATGACGCTTCTCTTCTACCGTGTTGATAATCAAGGCAATTTCATTGTTCTTGATGGCATCAACCACATGCGGACGGCCTTCCGTTACCTTATTCACACGCTGCACCGGTACACCCGCTTCTTCGATGGCCTTCGCAGTCCCACGCGTCGCGATCAACTGATAACCGGCCAGATGGAGTTGACGGGCCATCTCAACGGCCTTGGTTTTATCGCTGTCTTTAACCGACAGGAAAACCTTACCGCTCTTGGGAAGAATCACACTGCTGGCCATCTGAGCCTTCACGAAAGCTTCCGGGAAGGTCTTGCCCACACCCATCACTTCGCCCGTCGACTTCATTTCAGGCCCAAGAATCGTATCTACACCGGGGAACTTGGCAAACGGGAATACCGCTTCCTTCACCGAATAGTACGGCGGCACAACTTCCTTGGTCACACCTTGCGATGCCAGCGATTGGCCGGCCATGCAACGTGCAGCAATCTTGGCCAATTGCAGACCTGTTGCTTTGGAAACAAACGGCACCGTACGCGAGGCACGCGGGTTGACTTCCAGCACATAGACTTCGTCGTCTTTAATCGCAAACTGCACGTTCATCAGACCACAGACATTCAGCGCCTTGGCCATCGCCTTCGTCTGACGACGTAGTTCTTCCTGAACAGCCTTGCCCAACGAATATGGTGGCAACGAACAGGCCGAGTCACCCGAGTGAACACCCGCTTGTTCAATGTGTTCCATCACGCCGCCGATAATGACTTCATTACCGTCTGACAATGCGTCGACGTCTACTTCGCAAGCGTCATTCAGGAATCGATCCAATAACACCGGCGAATCGTTCGAAACCTTCACGGCTTCACGCATATAGCGCTCGAGGTCTTTTTGCTCGTGCACGATTTCCATCGCACGGCCACCCAAAACGTAAGATGGGCGAACCACCAGCGGATAACCGATTTCTTCGGCCATGCGCAGCGCTTCTTCTTCGGTGCGGGCAGTACGATTAGGCGGTTGCTTCAGCCCCAGATCGTGCAGCAGCTTCTGGAAGCGCTCACGGTCTTCGGCGGCATCAATCATATCCGGCGAGGTACCGATAATCGGCACGCCATTGGCTTCCAGCGACAGTGCCAGCTTCAGCGGCGTCTGACCACCGTACTGAACGATAACGCCCACCGGCTTTTCAATGGCCACGATTTCCAGCACATCTTCCAGCGTCAGCGGTTCGAAGTAAAGACGATCCGAGGTATCGTAGTCGGTCGAAACGGTTTCCGGATTACAGTTGACCATGATGGTCTCGTAACCATCTTCACGCATCGCCATAGCGGCGTGTACGCAACAGTAATCGAATTCAATACCCTGACCGATACGGTTCGGGCCACCGCCCAGTACCATGATCTTTTTCTTATCGGTTGGCTGTGCTTCGCACTCGTCTTCATAAGTCGAGTACATATAAGCGGTATTCGTAGCAAACTCGGCCGCACAGGTATCCAC
>JBPCSW010000155.1:0-2838 GCA_051006675.1 Fluviibacter sp. | reverse complement strand
CAAGGAGTGCCCGTTCCTGCTGTTAATTATCTACAACACGAATGAGGAATGACCATGCGTATTTCTGCTAAGCAAGCCGTCCTGGCTGCAATCGTTGCCGGCCTGGGCGTGGGTGCTACCGTTGCGCACGCTGCTACCCCAGGTATCGACCCTAACGGCACAGTTGCCTATCTGGTCGACAAAGATTTCAACGTAGTCAAGAGCGGTGCTGGCCTGTGCTGGCGCGATGGCTACTGGACTCCAGCAAACGCCATCGCCGAGTGCGAAGGTGGTGCTGCCAAGGCTGCTCCAGCTGGCGCCAAGATCACCCTGGCTGCTGACACGCTGTTTGCCTTCAACAAGGCTGACCTGAAGCCTGAAGGTAAGAAGGCTCTGGACAACGTTGTTAACCAGGCTAAGGCTCTGAAGGTTGAAGTGATCGTTGCTGTTGGTTACACCGACCGTATCGGTTCTGACGCTTACAACCTGAAGCTGTCGCAGCACCGTGCTAACTCGGTTAAGGCATACCTGGTTTCGAAGGGTATCCCAGCTGACAAGGTTTACACCGAAGGTAAGGGCAAGGCCAATCCAGTTACAGGCAAGACCTGTGACAAGATCGGTGGCGCACAGAACGGTAGCAACAAGAAGCTGGTCGACTGTCTGCAGCCAGACCGCCGTGCAGTTCTCGAAATCATCGGCACCAAGTAATCGCCGAATTTCGATGCACGAAAGAAAGCCACCTTCGGGTGGCTTTTTTCATGCCCTCAGCTTTATGAACAAGGGCAGAGCCCCTCCCCTGGCTTTATAATCTTTGCATTACCTACCAAGCACTCTGTATCCCTATGAACGCCCCACTGCAGCAAAGCACCAATGCCGATCCGGCTGAAGTACAAAAGTTTTCTGATCTTGCTCACCGTTGGTGGGATCCAAACAGCGAGTTCAAGCCGCTGCATGAGATTAACCCGCTACGTACGCGCTGGATCGACCAGGCGATTGGCCTTGCTGGCAAAAAGATCATTGATATCGGCTGTGGTGGCGGTCTGCTCTCGGAAGCTATGGCGACCCATGGTGCCGAAGTCACCGGCATTGATCTTTCGGACAAAGCGCTCGGCGTTGCCAAGCTGCACCTGCTAGAAAGCGGTGTCAAAGTCGACTACCGGCATATTGCTGCTGAAACCATGGCTGCCGAACACCCGGGCGCCTTTGATGCCGTGACCTGCCTGGTAATGCTGGAACATGTGCCAGACCCACAACAGACCATTGATGCCTGCGCCAAACTGGTTAAAGCTGGTGGGGATGTCTTTCTGTCGACGCTGAACCGCAACCCCAAGGCCTATCTCTTTGCCATCATCGGCGCCGAGTACATCCTCAACATGTTGCCCAAGGGCACGCATGACTATGCCAAATTCATCAAACCCGCTGAGCTGGTACGCATGGCTCGGCACGCCGGGTTAGATGTGGTGAGCATGATCGGTATGAGCTACAACCCGCTCACCAAGGTCTACAGCCTGGGCAACGACACCAGCGTCAATTACATGATCCACCTGCGTCGTAGCGCCTAATGCCTAAAATCCAGGCGGTTCTATTCGACTTAGACGGCACGGTAGCCGATACCGCCCCGGACCTGGCCTATGCCGCCAACAGCCTGCGCTTGGCCGATGGCGTGCCGCCGCTGCCTGTGGAAATACTCCGCCCACTCGCCTCGCAAGGGGCACGTGGTTTATTGAAAGAAGCCGTTGGGCTTACGCCAGATGATCCGGGCTTTGAACACGCCCGCCTACGCTTTCTCTCTTATTACGAAAACAATCTCTGCGTGCATACCCGGCTTTTCCCAGGCATTCCGCAATTGCTGGATGGCATTGAAGCCCGCGGCCTACCTTGGGGTATCGTCACCAACAAAGTGGAATTCTTCGCCCAGCCCCTCATGCAAAAGCTCGGCCTCGCTGAACGCTGCGCCATTACCGTGGGTGGCGATACGACGCCTAACACTAAGCCAGCACCGGATCCGCTGCTCCACGCCGCCAAAGCCATCAACGTAGCGCCCGAGGCTTGCCTCTATGTGGGAGACGACCTGCGCGATGTCCAGGCCGCTCATGCCGCCGGCATGACCAGCGTTGCCGTACGCTGGGGTTATCTAGGTGATGGACCGCCCATTGAAAAGTGGCAAGCCCACCATGTCGTGCGCACGCCAAAAGATCTGTACGACCTGCTTGAAACGCTGTGTTAGACTCCCCACTTATGTGATGTAAAACCTTAGGGGCCGACCTGGTTTCGACGGGGGTTACAAAGCAAGACAGGGCATGTCGAGGCTCAGCTACCTCGTAAAACCAACTGAAAACAACACAATCGCCAACGACGAGCGTTACGCTCTAGCTGCTTAATTGCAGCTGGCTCCCGAACTGACTTGCTCTTGGGTCAGGTAGCGAAAGCTACATCGGGATCATGAACATGAGATAAGGTTTGGCCATGTCACAGGGTCCGACTCGAAAATTTAGTGAATCGTCTGAAGCGAGCCTGTTCGGCCGGCGCGCCAAGACTAAATTCAATTGACCGGACTACACATGTAGAACTGCTTGTCGCGGACTTTCGGACGCGGGTTCGATTCCCGCCGGCTCCACCAAATCAAAAGCCTGATCAGTGATGGTCAGGCTTTTTCTTTTCTCGCACCGATCGCTCACCGACTACTGCCCTTCACGCTCCATCAGCAGATAGGTATTGTAGGCATTCATCCGGTTGGAATACTGGAACATTGGCACCTTACTGAAACGGCTCCAGTCAGTGCTTTTGTATTCTTCATCACTGGGCACCAGGTCTGCCGCACCCTTGCCCCTGGTTTGCCGCCTGTACACGAGGTAATCC
>JBPCSW010000154.1:0-3460 GCA_051006675.1 Fluviibacter sp. | reverse complement strand
CCCCCGATTTGATTCAGGACATTGGGCACATTAAATAGCCTAGTCCGTAGGAGCCTGACATGAAAAAAGACCAATTGATTATTTTTGATACCACCTTGCGCGATGGTGAACAGAGCCCGGGTGCGTCGATGACCAAAGACGAAAAGATCCGTGTCGCACGCCAGCTGGAGCGTATGCGTGTGGATGTGATCGAAGCCGGTTTTGCGGCAGCGTCGCCAGGTGATTTTGACTCGATTAACTCGATCGCCCAAGTGATTCGCGAATCGACGATCTGTTCACTGGCACGTGCCAATGAGAATGACATTCGTCGTGCAGGTGAGGCGATTGCGCCGGCGCCGCGTAAGCGTGTGCACACCTTTATTGCTACCAGCCCGATTCATATGGAGAAGAAACTCCGTATGACCCCGGATCAGGTAGTCGAGCAAGCTGTTAAAGCCATCGGTTGGGCGCGTGAGTACACTGATGACGTGGAGTTTTCGGCAGAAGATGCCGGCCGCTCGGATATCGATTTTCTTTGCCGCGTGTTTGAGGCTGTGATCAAAGCTGGTGCAACCACGCTGAACGTGCCGGATACCGTGGGTTATAACGTACCGGGTCAGTATGCCGAAACCATTCGTCAGCTCATAGAGCGTGTGCCTGGTTCGGATAAGGTCGTCTGGTCGGTGCATTGCCATAATGACCTTGGACTGGCTGTGGCCAACTCGTTGGCCGCGGTAATGGCGGGTGCCCGTCAGGTGGAATGTACGGTCAATGGTTTGGGCGAACGCGCCGGTAACGCATCGCTGGAAGAGGTGGTGATGGCAGTGCGCACACGTGCCGATATTTTCCCGGTTGAAACGCGGATTGATGCCACACAGATTGTGCCGGCGTCGAAGCTTATCTCGCAGATTACCGGTTACCCGGTGCAGCCCAATAAGGCCATTGTGGGTGCGAACGCCTTTGCGCATGAATCCGGTATCCACCAGGATGGCGTGCTCAAGCATCGCGAAACCTACGAGATCATGCGCGCAGAAGATGTGGGTTGGTCGCAGAACAAACTTGTGCTCGGTAAACACTCGGGTCGCAATGCATTCAAGTCGCGCTTGAACGAGTTGGGTGTGGTTCTTGAAAGTGAAGAAGCCCTTAATTCGGCATTTGCACGCTTCAAAGAACTGGCTGACAAGAAGCACGAGATCTTTGATGAAGACCTCCAGGCATTGTTGTCGGATGAAGCTGTTGCGCCGGAAGCTGAGCATTACAAGCTCACCTACTCGCAAGTCACTTCAGAAACCGGTGAAGTGCCCGTAGCGCGTTTGACCTTATCTGTTGGCGGTGAAGAGAAGAAAGCCGAGTCGACGGGTTCCGGTCCGGTGGATGCCACCTTCAAGGCCATTGAGTCGGTGCTGAATAGTGGCAGCGAACTGCTCCTCTATTCCGTGAACAACATTACATCGGGTACCGATGCACAGGGCGATGTGACGGTGCGTTTGTCCAAGGGCGGCCGCGTGGTGAATGGTAGTGGTGCTGATACCGACATCGTCATCGCTTCGGTGAAGGCCTATCTCAATGCATTGAATCGCCTGCACAACGAACCAGCCAAACTCAATCCGCAAGAAGGCGTTTGAGAGCGATAGGAAACCATCATGGTTGAAATGAAAAATACTACAAACCAATCCAGTACGGATGATGTGCGCATTGGCGCGATCAGTGAATTGGCCCCGCCGGCCAATGTATTGAATGCCTTCCCGGTAAGCTCACCGGTAGCGCAGCGGGTAACGGCGGCGCGTCATGGCATCCATCGTGTGCTGCATGGTGCAGATGATCGCCTGGTCGTGGTGATTGGGCCTTGCTCGATCCATGATCCGGAAATGGCGCTGGACTATGCGCGTCGCCTGGCCGTTGAGGCTGAGCGTTTATCAGACGATCTGTTGATTGTGATGCGTGTCTATTTTGAAAAGCCGCGCACCACGGTGGGTTGGAAAGGTCTGATTAACGACCCGCATCTGGATAACAGCTTCGATATCAACGAAGGCCTGCGCCGTGCGCGTAAGCTGTTGCTGGACGTGAATACCATCGGTCTGCCCTGTGCCACGGAATTCCTGGATATGATCACGCCACAGTATGTGGGTGATCTGATCAGCTGGGGTGCTATTGGTGCGCGGACAACGGAGTCGCAAGTTCACCGCGAACTGGCATCGGGCCTATCTTGCCCGGTCGGCTTCAAAAATGGTACCGATGGCAATGTGCGCATTGCGCTCGATGCGATCCGTTCGGCACAGTCGCCGCACCACTTCCTGTCGGTGACTAAATCGGGTCATGCCGCTATTGTGCAAACCTTGGGCAATGAAGACTGCCACGTTATTCTGCGTGGCGGTAAAGAGCCTAACTATGATGCAGCGAGTGTTGATGCGGCCTGCACCGATATGGCCAAGGCCGGCATTCCAGCCCGCGTGATGATTGATTTCTCGCACGGTAATAGTCGCAAGGAATACCAGCGGCAGATGGAAGTCAGCACCGATGTGGCTGCACAACTGGCCAATGGTGAAGAGCGGATTATGGGCGTGATGGTGGAATCCCACATTAATGCAGGCCGCCAGGATCTGGTCGCCGGTAAGCCGCTGGATTACGGTGTGAGCATTACCGATGCATGCATTAACTGGGAAGACAGCGTCAAGTTGCTGGATCAGCTGGCAGAGGGTGTGCGCCAGCGTCGCCTGGCATTAGCGGCTAAATAATTCCAGTCGACTTAAAAGCACAAAAGCCCGGTTTGACCGGGCTTTTGCTTATGGTGCAGAAAACTAGCGGCCGCGATTGTTGCTCCAGAGGATATCGCCCTCGCCACCGGCACGATTGAGGGTGCGACCCAACACAAAAAGCAGATCTGATAAGCGGTTCAGATATTGGCGCGCATGTACCGAGACTGCTTCGTTGTGTCCTAGGTGAACGATGGAACGCTCGGCGCGTCGGCAAATGGTACGTGACAGATGCGCCAGCTCTGCAGGCCGAGTGCCGCCCGGTAGGATGAACTCTTTGAGTGAGGGTAGCGCTGCATTGTATGTTTCTGCCCAGCCTTCAAGCAGGGTGACGTGTTCTTCACCAATGCTCTTGTGACCGGGAATGCAGATCTCGCCACCAAGGTCGAATAGGTGGTTTTGTACAGTCAGCAAGCATTCGCGACTCTTGCTGCCAGCAGGCTCCGGAAGTTCTTCCGCGAGCAGTACGCCAATAGAAGAGTTCAGTTCGTCTAGCTCGCCCAGAGTATCGATACGGGGGCTATCTTTGCCAACGCGAGAACCATCACCCAGGCCAGTGGTACCGCTATCACCGGTACGTGTCACGATCTTGCTCAGTCGGTTGCCCATGGTCAGCTCCGTTTAAGTTAGGGTTGATTCTTTTTAATGCCACCGAGTAATGCCGCAACCATTTTGCCTGGTCGCTTCATGGGTACGGCTGGTTTGGCCGCCGTGCTTTGTGCCTCAGG
>JBPCSW010000153.1:0-3005 GCA_051006675.1 Fluviibacter sp. | reverse complement strand
AAAGCACCAACAAGTACTAACGTAGAGACCAGCAATATCTTGGCTATTCTTAACATTACAAGGCAAACCTCGGAGACATATGTCCGATAGCATACCGCTACTACAGCCAAAAATCTGGGGGGGATGGTGCCCAGGAAGAGACTCGAACTCTTACACCTTGCGGCGCCAGAACCTAAATCTGGTGCGTCTACCAATTTCGCCACCTGGGCAGGTGCTCACTTTTGCGAGACGTGATTCTAACACCGAATCTTATAATTCGCGCCCCGTTATACTGCGCTTATGGCTGTAAATCATTACGAAAACTTCCCCGTAGCCTCATTACTGCTACCGAGGCACTTGCATGCGCCGGTTGCCGCTATTTACCGGTGTGCGCGTTGCGCTGATGATATAGCCGATGAAGGCACAGCAAGCCCGGAAGAACGGCTGGCTCAATTGAAAGACTACGATGCCGCGCTAACGGCCATCGGCGAGAATCGCCCGCCCCCAGCGCACCTCGCCTCAATTTTTGTACCACTGGCGCTTGAACATCAGCGTATTGGCCTGCCTTTGGCGCCTTGCCATGCCCTGCTTTCAGCTTTTATGCAGGATGTGCATCAAACGCGTTACGCAACCTACACCGATCTGCTGGATTACTGCCGCCGCTCCGCCAACCCGGTTGGGCAGCTGATGCTTTTTCTATTCAAATCCGCAACCCCTGAAAATCTGGCAATGTCGGATGCCATTTGCACGGCGCTTCAGCTGACCAACCATTGGCAAGACATTGCCATTGATGCCAAGAAAGGCGCGCAGGGACGCATTTACCTGCCGCAGGACGAGCTTGCCGAATGGGGCTATACCGAAAACGAGATTCTCTCGGGTAATGCACAACGTCAGGATCCGTCACGTTGGGCCCGGTTTATGCGCTTCCAGACATCTCGCGTAGCCGCACTATTTAGCCAGGGCCAGGCTTTACCTACCCGCTTAGGCCAGCAATCGTGGCGGATTGGCCAGGAATTGCGTCTGACGGTTGCCGGTGGGCGGCGTATTCTACAAAAGATCGATGCAATTGCCGGCGATGTGTATCAGCATCGTCCTACTTTGAACTGGCGAGATTGGTTAGCACTTCTGATACGCAGATAGCCGGCTTGCACTACAATCTCACCGGATGAATACCCACGAATACTGCCAGCAAAAGGTTGCCGAGAGCGGCACCTCGTTTTATTACGCCTTTCTTTTTCTGCCGCCAGAAAAGCGCCAGGCGATCCATGCGCTCTACGCCTTTTGTCGAGAGGTCGATGATGTCGTCGATGAGTGTGAAGATCCGG
Source organism: Fluviibacter sp. (assembly GCA_051006675.1). GTDB lineage: Bacteria > Pseudomonadota > Gammaproteobacteria > Burkholderiales > Rhodocyclaceae > Fluviibacter. The sequence goes on along the minus strand of JBPCSW010000153.1, from coordinate 1,701 downwards.
CTATTGCCGTGGCTAAACTCAGTTGGTGGCGTCAGGAAGTAGCGCTTCTGGAAACCGAGCCCGGTCAGCCACAACCTACGCATCCGGTGATGATTGCTTTGAAAGAGGTACGCCAGCACTTTAATTTGCCGGTGGAGTACTTCAACGAAATTATTGATGGTATGGCGATGGATCTTGAGTACAGTCGTTACCCGGATTTCAAATCACTGTCGCTGTATTGCTACCGGGTGGCTGGCGTAGTGGGACTGCTGTCAGCCGAGATCTTCGGTTATAGCGATCGCAAGACCCTACGTTATGCCACCGAGTTGGGGACGGCTCTGCAGCTGACGAATATTATTCGTGACGTAGGTGAAGACGCCCGCCGCGGCCGCATCTATTTACCGGTCGATGAGTTACAACGCTTTAATGTACCCGCCGCCGATATTATGAATGCACGGGAAACACCAGAGTTCCTTGCTTTGATGGCATTCCAGGCCGAACGGGCACAGTCGTATTACGACAGGGCGCTGGAAACACTGCCCAAGGCAGACCGTTCGTCACAACGCCCTGGCCTGATTATGGCGGCGGTGTATCGCACGCTGCTTGAAGAGATTACGCAGGATGGTTTCAAGGTGTTGACGCAGAAAACAGGCCTACCACCACTGCGCAAACTCTGGATCGCCCTGAAAACCTGGTTCAAGTATTGATGTCTGCGCCAACAATGGGGTCTGTGGCCATTGTTGGCGGTGGTTGGGCTGGCCTGGCCTGCGCCTTAAAGCTGGCACAAGCCGGTTATACCCCTGTTGTCTTTGAATCAGCGCCGGAACCGGTTGGCAGAGCAAGGCGCGCACCCGTTGAGGGCAGAAACCGTGATAATGGCCAACACCTGATGCTGGGTGGCTGCCAATCTTTGCAGACGCTCTTTCAAGCTGCTGGCATGCAACTTTCCACAGTGCCCTTTCAGTTTCAGAGTGGTGCACGGCAACTTAGCGTACCGGCCAAGGCTGGTCGTATTAGTTTATCGATCGCGCTATTACGTGCACGCGGGTTTAGTTGGTACGAGCGCTATCGGCTTATTTGTGCATTACTGAGCCTTCAAGCCCATGGCTGGCGTGTTGCTCAAATGCAAACGGTTGCCGATTGGTTACAGCAAACAAAACAACCCGCCAGCCTGATCAATGAATTCTGGGTACCGCTAGCGCTGGCGATTTTGAATACCCCCTTGAATCAAGCAGCCATGTGGCGCTTTACAACGGTGCTGCGCGACACCCTGGGTCAAGGCGGTAGTGCGTTAGCGCTATTACAGCCCGCAGCCAACCTGAGCAAAAGCATCGTTGACCCCATAGTCTCTGCGATTAAAAAGGCCGGGGGCAGCATCCGCTGTGGTGAACGCGTCTTAGGCGTTGAACCAACGGCTTCGGGTTATCAGCTGCTGCTCAACGAATCCTCACTCGACTTTGATCAGGTCGTATTGACAGTTCCGCCCTGGGCGCTTAATCATTTGACGTTGCCTAGTGCAATCAATCACGGCAATTGGGCGGCGCGTTTTGGCAGCCAACCCATTGCAACGGTTTACCTGGGTTTTGAAGCCAGCTTCCGGCTGCCTGCTCCTTTGTTACAGGTTGCGGGGCCGATGCCGGATGATGCACGGGTCTGGGCCATGGATCGCGCACACTGTGGCGAACCGGGGGTAGTGACAATTTCTTTGTCGGCCGAGGGCCC
>JBPCSW010000152.1:0-2694 GCA_051006675.1 Fluviibacter sp. | reverse complement strand
CCTCGGCACGGTCCATCGCGTCAATGCGGAGAGGCTCAACGGCTGCGGCGATATTGTTCATCTCGATCTCCTAAACCCGTCAACCTCGACGGTGAGCCAATCCTACAGGAGGGCAATCTGCCCTGTCAACACCCCCCTCCCTTACTCGTTTTCCTTGAACGCAATCTGCCGTTTGAGCATGGCGAAGGTCTCTTCGTAGGTGTGGGAGATGACCGCGTCAACGAGATTCCTGAGGCCATCGGAATTCATGAAATACCCGTACCCCTTGGGAATGAAATACTCGTCCGCCTCTCCCGGGACAGGGATCGAAAGGGGGATCGTGACCGCGTTCTCCTCGACCAGCTTCGGCAGGTTGAGACGCTCCCGGATCTTGCTCACTGGATTGCTCATGCCGTTACCAGTTCCGTGACCATCGCCTCAGGGACGCCATACGTCGTGGAGCCGACGCGGACGAGGTACCCAAGGGCATACCCATGGATCCAGTCAAATCCGACGACGACGCCTGACAGGTCGCGGAATCGAACCGTCTTGCCGATCTCGTAGATCAGGCCGAGCGGGGGGCTGTGCTTCTTCATGCCTGCACCGTGCGCGTGATCATGTCGCTGTGGATGCCGATGCGAACCGACTGGCGGACGCCAAGCGCCTTGCAGAACACGCGGGTCCACAGCCCCAGCAGGTGACGGTCCTGCTGCATCTCTGCCCGGTACTCGACCTCCATGAACACCGCCGTCAGCCACGAGTGATTGCCGGCCAGCGCGATGCCGTGGCGCAAGGCGAACTTGCGAGCGGCTTCCTCGGCGTTGCGATGGTCGTGGATGTCGGCGCGGCGAACGATTTCGTAGGTCATGGTCGTCTCCTTGAACCCAGCAACCTGCTGGTGTGGTCGAACTGTACGACAGGGCATTTCGCCCTGTCAACAGGTTCCTGATCAGATCACTTTGGGGCGGGAGATGATCGTCTGCGGGACGCCGTCCCGGACGTCGTGGGCCTTCACCGTGGCCTTGACGCGCACCACCTGCGGCAGGGGCAGGTAAAGCTCCTGCGTCGTGTCCTCGTGGCTGGTGAAAGCCGGGTTCAGCGGCTGCAGGGTGTTGCTGCCCTTGTAGACCACCACGTTGCCGTTCTCGTCCCGGCACAGGTTGATGAACGTCGTGCCGTACCGACCGTCGAACTCCAGAACCTTCTCCACGGTGAGGGTCAGGTCGATTCGCGCCCCTACGGTCCCCACATGCGTCTTGGTGAGGTCTGCGGCGTGCTTCTCGGCGATGAACTTCTCGCGCTCGGCAACCCGCTCGGCGCCCTTCTCAATCATCGAGCGGACCAGATCATTCTGCTTCTCCGTCAGACCGCCCCACTCGTTCAGCGCTTCGCGCATGGCGGCGTGCAGCTTTCCGCTGGCCTTGACGACTGGGTTTGTGACCGGGCTGCACTTGTCGGTCGGGCCGCTCACGACGTAGTCGTTCACCGTGACATGGTCTTCCCACAGCACGTTGCAGCACTTGCAGACGCGACCAAATTCGTCAATCTCAAACAGGAAATTCGTGATGGTTTTCGCGTCCGGGGTACCGGCCAGCCAACGACGCTGCGAGCCGATCCGGCGATTGTTGCGGATGTTGCGCTCGATGGCGGCTTCGTACCGGCTGATGCTTTCGATGTGCGACATGGCGATCTCCTGAACCCAACACCGTGTTGGTAGAGCGGAGTATGGGGGAGGGCAATATGCCCTGTCAACACCCTCCCCCATCCGGGTTACTTCCCGGCCAATTTGCTCTTCATTTCGTAGCCCAGCAAAGGCCAGATCTTTGCTTCGGCATGACGGAGGGCAATTTTCTCACCCAGTTCCCTGTCGAAGTTTTCAGGACTGACGCAAGCGGATTCTCCGGTTACGATGAATCCGTTCTTCATTGCCAACACACAGAAAATGTGAGTGTCAAGCAAAGCCTTCAAGGGCGGATTCCAATCGTCAGGCTTGTCCTTGAACAAGGCTTCCCATGCCGTGAAGTAAAACTTCATCAGAACGACTTTCTTGATCTGATCAGGCTTTACGCGAGGAGCCTTCAGTTTTTTGCGCCTTATCTCTTTTTGAATCTTGTCTGCCATTACAAGATTTCCATCTGCTTGGGATCCTTCGCAGCAGCCTCTACGACCGCCCCGTCGCCCAGCATGGCCACTAGGGTGTCCTGCGTGGCGACCTCCGCCGTAAAGCGCGTACCGACCGCATGGCGGATGGCCTGCGCCTGACTGGCAGCACGGACCAGCTTGTGGTCACCACCGACATGATCGATCACGACATAAATGCGGTTCATCACCTTCTTCTCCTGATTTGCAGCGTTCGTCTGGTTGTTGTTGTCGGTCACTGAGCTTCTCCTGTCGGCAAATTGCCGTTGTTGCAAAACTTGGTTCTGAGCCAGACGCGCTTGACGCGCCTGACGTATCTTTCATCAATGCCTGTCTGTGCGCTGATCTCGTGGACCGCAATCCCTTCAGCGAGCAGCACCCTGATCGCACTGGCTTTCGTGGACCTCTCCATCACAGTCTCGATCTCCGGGTGTACTCCATCGCTTTTCGGTGGCAGCTCTTGGCGTTCAGGACGCTTAAGAGCTTCATCTCACCGGGCTTGCGGGCGTTGACCATCCACCAGATCCTGCGACGGCGCTGGACCCGTGCCATGTGGTCGTAGAGCAGCACCGTGCG
>JBPCSW010000151.1:0-2659 GCA_051006675.1 Fluviibacter sp. | reverse complement strand
GATAAATTCATCCTCCACGGTGACGCGACTTTCAATCTCGCGCCCTTCCGTTTCGCATGGTCATACGACATGGCGCAAAAGTCGCTGGCCAATCACTGGACGCCCCAAGAAGTGGCCATGGGCCGTGACAAGCAGTGCTTCGAGCAGGAGTTATCCGCCGATGAGCGCCACCTGTTTATTTACACCTTCGCCAGCCTGACCACGGCGGATCTGCTTGCCGCCAGCAACCTCACCGAGCGGTTCTACACCATGGTGAAAGCCGCCGAGATCCGGCTCTATCTGGCCCGTCAGATTGCCGAGGAAGGACTGCACTCCGCCAGCTATCAGCACGTCATCGAGGTGCTGGGGTTGGATCAGGAAGAGGTCTATAGCCTCTACCGCCGAGTTCCTGCGATCCACGACTGGTTCTGCTTTGCCCAAGATCAGACCTCAGACAAGCACCAGGATGTGATGCTGCCATTGATTTTCTGGTACGGCATGTACGAAGGGGTGTTCTTCCCCACGGCTTTTGCCGCCATATTTAGCCTGCAACGCCGCAACCTTATGGTCGGCACCGGCACCCAACTCCAGTACATTTTTCGCGATGAGGCCATGCATATCGCATTTGGCATCAAGCTGTTACGTGAGATTTTTGAGGAGGTAGGTCGCAAGCCAAAGCAGGATGAAGTGCATCAACTGTTTGCCAGAGGCATGGCCCGCATTGATGCTTGGGCCGACGAGTGCATCTCAACGGTCCTTGGCTATTCCAGCGACTTGCACCGACAACACGCCCGCTTCCTTGCCGACAAGCGCCTTCGAGCCTTGGGCTATGAGCCGTTATTCCATGCCGAACCTACCCTACCTTGGCTTGATGAGCAAGTAAGCCTGAAGAAGGAGAAGAATTTCTTTGAGTCCCGAGTCACCGAGTACCAGTCTGGTCGAGGTCTGGATTTTGGCGACCCCCCATCCATGGACGACCTGATGAGCTGGAGGCCCAACTGATGCCAGCTAACTACAGCATCGAAGAGATGATCGGCAAGACCTACGGGCGCTGGACTATCCTCGGCGGACTCCGCAAGCAATCAACCAAACCCAAATCCGCCAACCAGACCCTTTGCCAGTGCCAGTGCGGCATCAAGCGATGGGTGGTGGTAAACGCGCTGCGTAACGGCAGAAGCACCTCCTGCGGCTGTAAAAGCAAGGAAATGCATACCAAGATGCTACAGCGGTACGCGGCGTTACCGAAGAGCTTTACATCGGGGGCCGCAAGATGAGCGTTCGACTGATCAGCGTCACACCGGACGCAGAAAAAACCATGATTTACATAGCTAGAGTCAGTTCGGCTTGGCAAGACAATCCCGACTTTGCGGGCCTTCTTCGGCGATGTATTCGTATGGGCCATTCAAGCGTTTTTGAACACGCCCACATGAGCGTTGAAATATATACCAGCCGGATGATCTCTCCGCAGATTTTGAGGCACTGGTCAGCCCGGTTCCAGGAGTTTTCTCAACGATACGCTGAAGTAAAGGACTACGAACAATATGAAGCTCGTCGTCAGGACAGTAAAGACAGACAAAACTCTATTGACGACCTGAGTGAAGAAGTCAAATCCGAGTGGCGGGAGCGTCAGCACCAGAACTGGCTATTTGCCAAAGCCAACTATGACTGGGCCATTGAGAACCACATCGCAAAAGAATGCGCCCGTGCGGTGCTGCCTCTTCAAACAAGTACCAGGCTGTACATGACCATGAACTGCCGGGATTGGATGTCTTTCCTTCGGCAGCGCACAGACCCTAGCGCACAGAAGGAAATTCGCGAGATCGCCGAAGGCATTAAGACTATCTTCACCGAACAGTTCCCAACAGTATCGGAGGCACTTGGATGGCCAGCATAAAGCAGTTTGCCGTAGGTATTGTCGGTAGCGGCGTAACCGTCGCCCTATGGACCATTTACTTTTGGGCTATGTACTGGGTAGCTACCCACGTATGGGATTTTCTGCAAGAGGCAACTAGGTAATTTCAATGGCTCCTGGCACTTACTTTTTATCTTTGGATGGGAAGTTCGGTCAAAAAATCTCCGGGAGCCACCCAAACCCCGCGCCAGACGGATTCTGGTCCCGTTACAGGGTTATGTAGCTAGGAGTGGTCGCCCGAACAAACGACCCGGCTGGCAGTCTGGTTATCGCTGCCCTGTATAAGCCACGCTGTAAGTAGGCTCCGGGTTGTATGGCCCGCTGAGAAAGAACCCGCACTCCGGGGACGCTCAGAAAACCACCGCGCCGCAGCGTCTGGTAAACGTGGGCGGCACCCTTTTTGATACTAAATGCAGCGAATAGTGAAAGTATGAATACACAAGACGAACTCAAGGACTGGCTGAAAGATCAAGGATTTCGTGAATATCCGAACTCACTTGCGTCATTTGAAGACGAATGCAAGTGGATCGCGTGTAAGCGTTACGATAGCAAGTACAACTGCGAGTGCAACTACGATAAACCCGGAGTTCAGGTGGTGGTTTCCCCGCACAAATGGCACATTCAAGGGCAAGAGGGTGCTTCAGTAGAAATTGACATTACTGGCGAAGCTAATGGGATATGGTACAAGCTGCAAGCGTATTCTCTGTCATGGTCTGAACTGCCTGAAAAATTTGAACAAGTGACAGAAGCGCTGGTTAAGGCTTGGGA
>JBPCSW010000150.1:0-6165 GCA_051006675.1 Fluviibacter sp. | reverse complement strand
AACTCCTTAAAGAAGGCGTGGGTGAAGACCATGCGAACCAGGCGCGTATTGCCAAGCTGCTGCGTTTTGCGACTACGACGACTGATAGCCCTGAGCAGAATGTGTCTCTGACCGAGTACGTGTCGCGTATGAAGCCGGGTCAGGACAAGATCTATTACGTCACGGCCGAAACTTTCCAGGGCGCAAAGAATAGCCCGCACTTGGAAATCTTTCGTAAGAAGGGCATCGAAGTTCTGCTGCTCTCGGACCGCGTGGATGAATGGTTGGTCAGCCACCTGCGTGACTTTGAAGGCAAGGCGCTACAGTCGGTCGCCAAGGGTGGTCTGGATCTGGGCGAGCTGGAGGACGCCAGCGAAAAGCAGGCGCGTGCCGCAGCAGAGACTTCTGCCAAGGACCTGGTCGAGCGACTCCAGAAGACCTTGGGCGAGAAGCTCAAGGAAGTACGTGTCACGCATCGTCTGACGGATTCGCCGGCTTGCCTGGTGGCAGACGAGTATGATCCGGGTGCCAATCTGCAACGCATGCTCAAGATGATGGGTCAGAATGCGCCGGAGATTAAACCGATCCTAGAAATCAACCCGCAACACCCGATGCTCAAGAAGATGGAGTTGCTGCCGAATGAAGGCGGCCACTTCGACGATTACGCCTCAGTCTTATTCGATGAGGCCTTGCTAGCCGAAGGTGGCCAGATCGAAGACCCAGCGGGCTTTGTGCGCAAGATCAATCGACTCATGCTGGGCTGATAACGTTAGGCTCTATGCACTGCAAGGCCACCTTCGGGTGGCCTTTTTTATAGCGCAGGACAGATCGCCTCAATGCGTAGCTGGGGTCGATCAACACCGTTGTAATGGTTGATGTCCAGCGCATAGGCGAGGGTATCTTGCGCCGTGGGAATCGTGGTGTCGTTGAAGCGAATGGCATCCATTCGGCTTTGGCCGCAACCCAGGGTAAGCTTCAGATGTTTGTCCTGCAGCAGGCGTGATTCGAGGATCTGGAATTTGTTCGCGAAGATCGGGGCAGGAAAACCCTGTCCCCAGATGCCTTCAGCAAGCTGTTTGGCGGTATTTAAACTTAGCTCGCTATCCACCAAGGCGCCATCAATAGCCAGACTGTGCGTTCGGGCCTCAACCGGTAACAGTTGATCGACCAGATCGTCAAAGGCGCGCTGGAATAGTCCGAAGTCGCTTTCACGAATGCTCAGACCCGCTGCCATGGCATGGCCGCCAAATTTGATAATGAGATCCGGATGGATTTTTGTTAAATGATCCAAGGCATCCCGGAGATGCAAACCGGGAATCGATCGACCAGAGCCCTTGATGAGGCCGCTGCCATCACTGGCAAAGACAACCGTGGGCCGGTGCATCTGTTCTTTGATGCGTCCGGCCAGAATACCGACCACACCAGCGTGCCAGTTGGGATCGTAGAGACTAATACCTGCTGTATTGGTAACGTCCAATTGTGTCAGAATTTTTGCGGCATCCGACTTCATCTGATCTTCTACGGACCGACGAGCCACATTAAGGCGATCGAGTTCCTGCGCGAGCTTGAGCGCATCCCCCATGTCTTCAGCGAGTAGGCAACGAATGCCGATCCGCATATCGTCCATTCGGCCCGCTGCATTAAGTCGAGGCCCGAGCAAGAAGCCCAGGTCACTGGCTTGTGCGCGATCCGGTTGTTTACCCGCTACGGCATACAGCGCGAGAATACCCGGAGCGCAACGGCGCTGCCGAATGCGGTTCAGTCCATTGGCAACCAGAATACGGTTGTTGCGATCCAGCGACACCACATCGGCAATCGTGCCCAGGGCCACCAGGTCGAGCAGGGAACCCAGATTGGCTTGTTCGGCAGCTGGCCAGCCGCGCAGACGCAATGCCTGACGCAGCCCCATCAATACATAAAGCATCACGCCCACGCCAGCCAGATTCTTTGAGGGAAAGTCACAGCCGGGCTGGTTCGGATTAACAATGGCATCGGCTGCTGGAAGGGTGCTGCCGGGTAGGTGGTGATCGGTAATGATGACCTGCATACCCAGTGCTTTGGCCTGTGCAACGCCATCAATGCTGGCAATGCCGTTATCCACGGTGATTAGGAGATCAGGTTTACCGCCGGGTGCCTGGGCAACCAGATCGACGATGGCGGGCGTGAGTCCGTAACCGAGTTTAAAACGATCGGGAACAAAGTAATCCAGCTTGGCGTGCTCAATGCCTAATAGGTGCAGGCCTTTCACAGCCACGGCACAGGCAGTGGCACCATCCGCGTCATAGTCGGCGACGATGCAGACTTTACGACCTTCCATAATGGCATCGGCCATGATCTGCGCTGCCGTCGACATGCCTTTGAGTGCATTCGGCGCGATCAGATCTTCCATGCGCGTGCTGATCTGGTCGGCTTGGCTAATACCTCTGGCGGCATACAGTCTAGCCATTAAAGGGCTTAAGCCGCCTTGTTCCAACTGCCAGGCAGTGCGCTCTGACCAGGCGCGTTTACTCAGCGTTACCATAGGCCAATAAGTGTAGCCAGTGCCGGATGTTTATGCGCGCGCCCCAGGCATCGCTGAATGAATGAAGGCTTCAAGCCTTTGTGTGTTGCGTCTAAAGTCCAGCGGTGCGTTTGATGTGCATCCGGTGCAATGATTGTCAGGTGGGTTAGTTGACCACTGGCTAACGCACCGAGTGCAGGCGCAATATGCGTCTGAGCCAATAGACTCATTGCTTTTTGCCAGGCGCTTAGATCGTCTTGGGCAATAGCATCAGCAAGATCAGTATTTAATAAAAGGCCATGGTTACCGGGACCTGTCACTAAATTAGCGGTGCCGGTATAGGTGCAAAGACCTCGCAACAGCGCATTGTCACCAATGGCCTGTTCAAAGCGGTATTTAGAAGGGGGGGGGCTGCTTGGGAGTAAGCCGGCTCCCCAGGGCCAAACGCTATTGATAGCCACTAAACCCTGCGTCGCACGTGTTTCATTCACCGGATGCCCATTCAGACACATTTGAATCCGGTTGAGCCAACGTAAGCCATTGCTGCCCAGCACCTGCCTGGATTCATCAGCATCGATCCGGCGACCGAGAAACCGGCTACAGGCAGCAAGATTGGCCAGGTCGTGATCGGTAGACTTGGGTGCGAAATACCAGTGATTGGCTGAATGTCCAAGAAAAAAGTTACCTTCATCAGCGAATTCTTCATTCAGAGTAGTAATTAGCCGCTGTGCATCATCGACGCTGAGTTGCGAAACATCGGGGCGGCTTAATACCAGCGCTTGTTGAATGAAATCAAGATTGACCGGGTCTGCACAGTGGAGTGTGCGACTAAATGCATGGCTATTGGTACTGCCAGATTCGCCTAGCAGACGGAGCGCACCGAGAGCAGCTGTTTCTCCCGAAAGGCCAAAAGTCTCCGCCAAGACCGATTCCCAGGAATCCGTAGGCTTGAAGGGCGTTGCGGTGTGTTCTGCTAAAAACAGAAAGCGGGCAAGAGTGTCCGCGTGTTCAAACTCAAATGCCTGACGATGCTCGTGATCTGGCCAGAGTAGGTCGGGTACAAAAAGGGTCAGATGCATGGGAGTGGTGGTGCCTTAACAACTTGCAGGTGAATCGAGTGTAGCATAGCGGTCTTATGCGTTTTTGGTGCCAAAAGCACGCCTGATTGTGAAAATACCTTTTCAGTTACTGATCGGATTGAGATACGTCCGTAGCCGTCGTCAGATTGGCCAGGACAACCGGTTTATCTCGTTTATTTCCAGCTTGTCGATGGCAGGCATTGCGCTGGGCGTGGCTGCGCTGATTGTCGTGCTGTCCGTCATGAACGGGTTTCAGAAAGAGCTGCGCTCCCGCATTCTGGGCGTAACCTCTCATATAGAAGTGGTTGGCATGGAGGGGGCGTTGATGGATTGGCAGCGCGTGGCTGCGCAAGCCCGTCAGGTACCGCAAGTGCTGGCTGCTGCACCTTATGTACAGGGACAAGTCATGCTCAACGGTTTAAACCGTGAGGCGGCTGAAGGTCCGGTGATGCCGGGCAGTGGTGTCCGCGGTGCAATTTTGCGCGGCATTGACCCGCAGCTTGAAGATACAGTTGCCGACTTCAGCACACACATGAAGTACGGCTCGCTGGATACGCTACAACCTGGCGCCTTCAAGATTGTGCTGGGTAGCGATTTGGCGCGTGCGCTTGGTGTCGTTGTTGGCGATCGGGTCACCGTGATTGCACCTGAAGGCGTGGTTACGCCAGCAGGGGTGATTCCACGTATTAAGAGCTTTGAGGTAGGCGGCGTCTTTGATTTTGGTATGTTCGAATACGACAGCGGCCTGGCGCTGATTGATCTAAAAGACGCACAAGTGCTATTCCGTTTAGGTCAAACGGTGACAGGGGTACGTCTGAAGCTGGACGACCCGTTCAAGGCACCACAGATTGCCCGCTCGATTGCACCGGTGCTGGATGAACCAGCCTATCTGATTGACTGGAGTCGTAAACATGCCAACTTCTTCCGCGCAGTACAGATCGAAAAGCGGATGATGTTCCTGATTCTGTTCCTGATTGTTGCAGTGGCTGCCTTCAATATTGTCTCTACCCTGGTGATGGCGGTTACCGATAAGCGTGGCGATATCGCCATTCTGCGCACGCTTGGAGCCAGCCGTGGCAGTATTGCCATGATCTTTATGGTGCAGGGTGCCTTGATTGGTTTGATCGGCTTGGGTCTGGGGGTGGCCGGTGGTGTTGCGCTGGCATTGAATATTGACACCGTTGTGCCGGCGATTGAACGACTATTTGGTATTCATTTCCTGTCGCGGGAGGTCTACTTTATTTCCGATTTGCCGTCGGATCTGCAATGGGATGACGTGATCACTATTTCAATTACCGCGTTTGTGCTGACATTGTTGGCAACGCTTTATCCGAGTCTGCGTGCAGCAAGGGTTCAACCGGCGGAGGCCTTGCGTCATGAGTGATGTTGTTTTGTCCTGCCGTGGTTTGAGCAAAATTTATGGCGCAGGTGCCGAAGATGTGGTCGTACTGAGTGATGTGTCGTTTGACCTAAAGGCCGGTGAAACGGTGGCTGTGGTTGGTGCATCCGGTTCGGGTAAAAGTACGTTTTTGCACCTTCTAGGGGGTCTGGATCATGCCACTTCCGGAGACGTGCTGATTGCCGGACGTAGCTGGTCTGCGATGACAGAGAAAGAGCGTGGCTTGTGGCGGAACCGCCATATGGGTTTTGTCTATCAGCACCACCATTTATTGCCTGAATTTACGGCAGTAGAGAATGTGGCCATGCCGCTCTATGTGCGCGGTTTGCCTAAAGATGAAGCCGATGCCGAAGCGCGGGAATGGCTCGAGTATGTCGGATTGGGGCATCGTCTGATGCACACCCCTGCCGCTTTGTCGGGTGGTGAGCGCCAACGCACGGCCATTGCCCGTGCGCTAGTCACCAAGCCATCCGTCGTTTTGGCCGATGAGCCAACCGGTAACCTTGATCGTCAAACAGCTGAGCAAGTCTTTACACTCTTCCGAGAGCTCAGTGTTAAATCTGCTGTTGCCTTTATCCTAGTCTCTCACGATCCGGGTCTAGCGGCACAACTCGACCGTACGATGCGTTTGCAGGATGGTGCGCTGACGGATGCCACGCTTTGAGTTAGTGAGCCGGGTGTGCCAGCGATACTGATTGCATTTGCAACAGGCGTTCTGGCTTGCCAGTTTTTGCCGGCGATTCCTGCCTGGCCCTGGGGGCTAGTGTCCCTATCGTGTATTGCTGGTATTGTCGGGGTGCAAATTTACAGCGCTTCGCGTGCTGACAGAACCGCTCGTTATTTATTACTTCTGCTGCTAACGAGTAGTTTTGTTGCCGGTGTCAGCTATACCTGTTGGCGTAGCCAGGCTGTCCTTGCTGATACCCTGCCTGAAGCGGCCATGGGACGGAACATTCAGGTGACTGGTGTTGTGGATTCTTTGCCAGACCGTACCGCACGTGGTCAGCGATTCCAATTCCGGGTTGAGCATGTGGATTCAAAGTTTCATGTGCCGGAACGGATACAGCTTTCGGTATGGAATGCGCATCAGGATGGAGATGCTTCGGAAACGCCGGTGATAGGGCCTGTTAAAGCCGGAGAACGCTGGTCCTTTGTTGTTCGTTTGAAGCGGCCACATGGTCTGGCTAATCCACATGGATACGATGTGG
>JBPCSW010000149.1:0-3691 GCA_051006675.1 Fluviibacter sp. | reverse complement strand
CCCACGTCTTTACGCATGATGTCTTGGATAGATTTAATGGTGGCGCTAAGAGACATGCAAACTTTCGGTTAAGCGTAGAGCTGTTGTTCGAGTTCGTGAATGGCGTTCAGGTAAGCGGGTTTGCCGCCAAAAGCCTGGATGAGTTCTGGGGCGGTGCCCAACTGCGTGAATGGGTCAAGTGTGAGGATTTTGATATCTTCAATGCTCTCAATGCCAGCATCGGCGTATTTATCGAGCAGGGCATTGAGTACAGCGCGTGCTTGATCGCCGTATTGGGTAAAGGCATCCCGCTTTTTGACCTGTTCGACACGTTCTTTGCGGGATAGTGCTGGTTGGTCAAATGCGATGTGGCAGATCAGGTCGAAGGGGTCGAAAGCCTTGCCTTCTTTCTTGGCGACTTCTTCGGCCAGGGCGGCCAGCAAGACGCCATGCGATTCGAGCTCTTCGATGACGGCTTGCTTCTTCTCGGCGGCAGACCATTTGCGCAAGAAGGCATCGAGTGAGGCGCACTCTTTGCGGACCGCCTTGCGGGTGTAATCCTTGAGCGATTCGGTGATGAGTTTGCCATCGGGGCCGTAGTATTGAACCCGCTCGGCCACCACGTAGACCGGTACGCCTTTATCCAGCACGTATTTAATACGCTTTTCACCCGGCAAATCCGGGGGCAGAGGCGGATAAGGGGTGCCGGTGTCGTCGCCGGGCTGATCATCGCTAGGTTCACCGGGTTGGTCTGGCGGTACCGGTGGGTCACCAGGGCCGGGTTGATAGATTTGCACCGGTTCGCCATCAAAGTCTTTATCGGCGAATAGTTCGGTCGCCTTTTTGAAGTCCATAATGGTGAACCAGTACTTGTCGTAGTCCTCGTTAATACGAGTGCCGCGACCAATAATCTGCTTGAACTCGGTCATGGACTGAATACGCTGATCGAGCACAACCAGTTTGCAGGTTTGCGCATCCACGCCGGTCGTCATGAGCTTGCTGGTGGTGGCAATCACCGGGTAGCGGCTTTCCGGGTCGATGAAGTTATCTAGTTCGGCTTTGCCTTCCTGCTCATCCCCCGTAATACGCATGACGTACTTGCGGTTCTCTTTAACCAAGTCGGGGTTGAGATTCACGAGGGCTTGGCGCATCCGCTCGGCATGATCGATGTCTTCGCAGAAGACGATGGTCTTGGCGTAGGGGTCGGTGGCGCCTAGGTATTCGGTTATTTTCTCAGCAACGAGATCGGTGCGTGCCTCAAGGACGAGGTTCCGGTCGAAGTCTTTCTGGTTGTAGATCCGGTCTTCGATCAGGTTGCCGTGCTTATCGACCTGGCCCTTGGTGGGGCGCCAGCCCTCCAGGTCTTTGTCGATATCGATACGAACCACTTTGTACGGCGCCAGGAAGCCGTCTTCGATGCCTTGCTTCAGCGAGTAGGTATAGACCGGTTTGCCAAAGTAATGGATGTTGGAGACATCCTTGGTTTCTTTGGGCGTTGCGGTCATGCCGATCTGGGTGGCGCTGGAGAAGTAATCCAGGATCTCGCGCCAGGCCGAATCTTCAGCAGCGCTGCCGCGGTGGCACTCATCGACAACGATGAGATCGAAGAAGTCGGGTGAGAACTGCTTGTAGATGTTCTTCTCTTCTTCGTTGCCGGTAACCGCCTGATAGAGCGAGAGGTAAATCTCATAGGCTTTGTTGGCCTGACGCTTCTCGATCTTGGTCATGGCCGGACCAAAGGGTTTGAAGTCGTTGGTACGGGTTTGATCGACCAGAATATTGCGATCGGCCAGGAAGAGAATGCGTTTCTTGATCTTAGCTTTCCAGAGCCGGTAGATGATCTGGAAGGCGGTATAGGTTTTACCGGTGCCGGTGGCCATGACCAACAGAATTCGCTGCTGCCCACGGGCTACGGCCTCGACAGCGCGGTTAATGGCGTTGGCTTGGTAATAGCGCGGAGTACGACCCGAGCCATCATCGTAATACGGCGTTTCGACCGTGGTGATGGCGTCACCGCTCAGGCCTTTCCAGGTGCAGTAACGCGCCCAGAGGTCGGCTGGCGAGGGGAAGTCGGTTAGATCAAGTGTTGTTTCAACTTGAGACGACGTGCCCGTGCGGTCGTGTAACAGGAATGCTTTGCCATTGCTGGAGAACACAAACGGAATATCGAGCGTTTCGGCGTAGTTGAGCGCCTGTTGCATCCCATCGCCCACACTATGGGACTGATCCTTGGCTTCGATCAGGGCAATGGGTAGGTTCGGGCGGGCGTAAAGTATGTAATCGGCACGCTTGGCTTTGCCACGGCTATGCAGTTTGCCGCGTACCACGATGCGGCCTTTGGTAAAGCTGACTTCTTCCCGGATTTGCGTTTGCAAATCCCAGCCCGCTGCAACGACGGCAGGGGTGATGAATTTGGTGCAAACATCGCGTTCTGAAAACTTCACCGGAGCAACCTATAGGGGCTAGATACCCATAGATGATAAATGAATTCGCTTGAGGGTACGTAGCGCGTTAGCGTGAACTAACCATGAGGCGCACTGCAGCAAGGGTGAAGATGCTGGCAAAGACGATCCGCGCCAGTTTTTTTCCCGTACGCGATCCTGAGAAACGTCGCGCAATGCTGGACGAGGCCAATACATAAAACACGTCGAACACCGTGCCTGCTGCCACGAGAATCGTACCAAGCACCAGGTATTGCTTGAACAGATTGCCAGCGGGCGAGATGAACTGTGGTAAAAGCAGGGCGCAGAACATCAGAGCCTTGGGGTTCAGCAGGTTGGTCAGAAAGCCTTTCTGAAGTGCACGCCATCCGGCCTGTTCGATGGATTGGGCATCCTTGGGGGTGTGATCGGTCGCTTGTAGTAGTTTCCAGGCAAGCCAGCATAGGTAGATGGCGCCGATCCAGCGAACCGCATCAAACAATAACGGGTGCGTGTTTAGAAGGGCGGCGAGTCCCAATGCCGTGAGCGTGACATGGAACGCGCGTGATAGCGCCAGACCCACTGCGGCCATCAGTCCGCTGCGCCGGCCGCCAAAAGCGGACACGGAGAGAATGAGCGCCATGTCTGGACCGGGCAACAGATAAATTGCCACGAGGGCGGCGATAAAGACCAGTAGATCGGTAGATTCAATCATGGCCGTGGCACGCTGGGCAGCCCGAATCTTGGATCGCGTTGGCAATGCTCCAGCGCCCCGTTAGGGCGTCATAGCGCTGGAGCAATCCGGTGGCTGCTTGGCCAAAGCCGGCGATGAGTTTGATGGCTTCAACGGCCTGCATAGCGCCGATCACGCCGGTAACCGGCGCGAGGATGCCGGTGGTGGCGCAGCGCAGTTCTTCATCGTGGCCTTCTTCCGGATATAGGCAGGCATAGCAGGGTGAGGGGATATGGGCCTGGCGCGGATCCATCACGAATAATTGCCCGGTGAGTTTGATGGCGGCGCCGGAAACGAGCGGTTTTTTTAGGGCGAGGCACGCCCGATTGAGTGCGTAACGTGTCGCGAAGTTATCGCTGCAATCGAGCACGACATCCGCGTCGGCGACGGCATTAAGCAATGCCTGGCCTTCGAGTCTGGGTAGTGCGCGAACGATGCAGTCGGGATTGGTGATTGCCAATGCCTGTTGTGCGCTCTGCGTTTTGGCTTCGCCAATGCGCGCTTCGGTGTGCAGGATCTGCCGTTGCAGATTGCTGAGATCCACCGTGTCGCCGTCGGC
>JBPCSW010000148.1:0-4953 GCA_051006675.1 Fluviibacter sp. | reverse complement strand
ATGTAAGACCCGCCAAAGAGGGTTCCGAGTCCAGAAACGCCGCTGGCGGTAATGCGCGGCCGCACAATCCAGAAGTGCGTATCTTCCCTTAGGAAGTCGGAGGCCTTTCGATCCATCTGGATCGTTGCAACCACTTCTTTGTGGTCTTCAGACAAATCTACGGTCTTTACGACCCCAATAATCACATCTTTGTATTTTACGTGCGTCTTACCGGCCTCGAGCCCTTCGCCAGATTTAAACGAAACCGTGATCGTCGGACCGCGCTCCAGAACAACCTTTACGCCTAGGCCAATGCCGACAATCAAAGCCAGGATGGGAATGATCCAGATGAACCGAGACGACCAATTGCGTGGTTTCTTTGAAATCGGTTGTGGCAGGTTAGCGAAATCTTCTTCGCGATGAGGATCAGACGGCATGGTTTTCCTTGGGTGAATCTGGCGTTGCATTGGTATGGTCGGTCGCTTCCCAGATCAGTCTGGGATCAAAACATTCTGCGGCAATCATGGTGAGCACCACCACAGCCCCGAAAGCTATAGCACCAGCGCCAACATTAATCGACATCAGGTTGCCAAACTGTACCAGTGCTGTAAGCATGGATGCGACATATACATCAATCATTGACCAACGGCCTACCGCTTCTAGCACACGGTAAATCTGGGTTCGAGTTTTTGGCTTCCAGGTGGAGCGCCGCCGTACCGAAATAAGAAGATAGGTTAAGGCAAACAGCTTCGATAGGGGAATCACAATACTGGCAATAAACAGAATGGCACCAAGTACTTCAGACCCGGACTCCCATAAATAAATGACACCGCCCATAATCGTGTCGTCTTCAGTGCCCGTGAGCGTGCTGGATTTCATCACCGGTAGCAGATTAGCGGGAATGATCAGTATGTAAGAGGCAATGAGCAGCGCCCATGTGCGATTAAGGCTATCCGGCTTACGAAAATGCAACGGCAAGCCGCAACGCCGACAGCGCAAGTTATGTTGTGCAGGGGAGGCATGATGCGCCAGGCCGCAACCATCGCAGCCGACAACACGGGCAGTCAGCCCGGTTATTACCTGGTCGGTCATTGCAGCTTCTCGACCTGATCCCAGAATGTCCGAGGATCAAAATTTGCGGCGGCAGCAGTTAACGCGAACATCAGGCAGACAAAAGACCATAGAGCAATCTCGGGCAGTACGGTTGCCAGCGCATTCAGTTTGCTGATGGTAATAATTAACCCCAGCATAAACACCTCAACCATGGCCCAGGGTTTAGATAGGTGCATGACCCTAAAAACAGCCGCCATTCTGGGCGGGAGAAAACCTAAACGCAGCGGCAGCAGCAAATAGATCAAGGCACCAATCACCAAAGCCGGCATCATAAAGGTGGTTGCAAAGACGAGAATCGCAACCAGCGTCATATCGTCACGAAACAGACTGCCAACCATGCCCAGTAAGGATGTCGAACTCTCAAGGCCTTGTGATGTGAGGCCAACAATTGGAAACGCATTGGAAATCACAAAAAGAACGGCCGCCGTCAAAGCAAACACTAGGCTGCGTTGCAAGCCTTCCGGCTGATAGCGATGCAATACATGACCACAGCGCGGGCAAACCGCCATTGCATTGGGGTCTAGCGCCTGCTCCTCCAGGAGCAGATCGCATTCTTCGCAAACCAGTAAAGTTTCAGCAGCCACTAAACGAGTTACTTGGAGAGTTGACGGCCAAGTGCGGCGCCGCCACCGCCACCAACCCCGGCGCCAACAATCGCACCAGTAGAGCCGCCCATGGAATTACCAACGGCTGCACCGGCACCGCCACCGACAGCACCACCAACCACTGCACCGGTTTTCCCTTTGCCCTTCTTGGTGGTAACTGCCGCGCCTGTAGCGCCGCCCACTGCGCCACCGACGATAGCGCCCGTGCTGCCACCAATCGCATTGCCCAGCGCAGCGCCGCCGGCGCCACCCAAAGCACCTCCCAGCCCGCTTTTAAGATTGCTATCGGCCAAGGCTACACCAGAGGCCAGCACCAGGGCTGATATCAGTAGGGTAGTACGTTTCATGTGGGTGCTCCGTTCAATGTGTGAATAGGCTAATTTTATCGAGAGTTGGTTTTTTCGCTAGTAGGCAATCCGGCTTCTTTCCAGGCTTTGAACCCACCATCGATATGGCAGATTGGGGTTAACCCCATGTCTTGAAGGGCAAGCGTGGCAAGGCTGGAGCGCCAGGCAGACTGGCAATAAAGGACGTATTCCTTGCCGCTACTAAAAATGTCTTTGTGATACGGGCTATCTGGATCGACCCAAAACTCGAGCATGCCACGTGGCGCATGGAAAGCGTTGGGAATCATGCCTTCCCGTTCAAGCTCCCGCACGTCTCGGATATCGACAAAGATCACATTCGGATCATCCAACTTCGCCATAGCTTCCTGAGTCGAGATGGTACGGATCTTTTCACGTGCTTCTGAGATCAGCTGTTTGTAACCTGTGGTGATTGTCATCATGGTTCCTTCTGGTGAGTTTTAACGAGATTACTGTGTTTCCAGATAATCGAAATAAATATCGCCTCCGACAAGGGTCAGGTCACAGATCGCATGCTTGGCGGAAACGATTTGAAGCACGGGCAACTTGGCAAGCGGAGCTAGTACATGGAGGAAAAATTGTAAGTCTACAGGGCCTGTCCAGCTTCCGAACTATTGATCTGGCTTGCGCTTCGGCATGCTCGATTGATTATTTAAGAGATGTTGTCAGCATGGTTTAGAAAGTTAGATCGACAACAATCGCGCCCCGATAATTTTGCTTTATACATTAACTTATCGGCTAATTTTATGAGGTCTTCGTTTGTGTTTCTAGAGGAAATTCTGGTTGATAAAACACCAATGCTCACGGTGATGCGTGTGATGTCCACGTTACCTGTTTCGAGCTTGATCTCCTTAATTGCGTTTCGTAGCGACTCGGCAATGTGCCAGGCCCCAGTTTGGTCTGTATCAGGCAAAACAACAATGAACTCTTCCCCACCCCATCGACAACATAAATCTAAGGGGCGGTTAACCAGGTTCGTGATGGCTTTAGAAACTTCAATTAGAGCGCGGTCGCCAAACTTGTGGCCATATTTGTTGTTGAAAGCATTAAAGTGATCGATATCTAGAAAAAGAACAGAGATTGATTTTTCCTCTCTCAGGGCATCTCTAATGAGTTTGGGTAGCTCTTGGTCTAAAGCACGTCTATTGAGAAGATTGGTGAGTGGATCATGTAAACCTAGCGCGTGCTCTGACTCTCTTGCGAGAGACTCCTTATGCAGTCGCCTAAAAAGATATGAAACTGCAACCAAGCCAAATACTAGAAGAATAAAAAATGGAAAATTTTTCTTTAAAAAATCGATTTGAACTGTTTTTGACGGGATTGCTGCAACAGTAGTCATGTCAAATACCGGTGATCTGACAAACCCCAAATAGTACCCAGCGCTTTTTGGGGTTTCATTTAGATCAATCTGCTTCCACCCAGATGTTCGGGCTCCTGGTTCATTAATGGCAGCTTTGAAAAGCTGGCTTGTAAAAGCTTGTTCGAGCACAGGTCTGGGATGTGGTTCCGAAAATGCGATATGACCACTACCCTGAAAGGTGGCAATGATTTCTGTCTCTTTTAATTGCGAGTCTGAGTGGAAAATGGGGGTAGCGTCAATCTTGATCTGCTGGAGTAAGACACCAGAGAAATTCTTGTTGACGCCTTGCAGGGTGATGGCATAGTGGAAAACACGTTGGTGATTTGTCCGTCCAACAACTTGTTCGCCTACATGCCATGGTTGATCGGGTTTGGAGCGAGCATTAATAAAATATAAGCGATCAGAAACGTCGATATGATTTGCTGGATAACTTAGGTTTTGTGCTCTTATGATGCCAGATTGATCGACATAGAATAACAGCCCAAATAGCTCTTTGCCGGCGCTAAATCTAAATCCTTCAATGGTGTTTTTTAAAAGGTCGTGCGCCTCTCTATCCGTTATTGGGTGTAGACGATGCTCAAAGTCGAACTTTCTCTTTGCAACATCAACAAGTCGAGAGGCATCAAGTAAGGCACTATCAACCTGTGTCGCCGTGGTGCCAGCGTGATCAACAAGCAAGCCTATTTGCTCACGCTTATAGGCTCGCCAATCTCGGTATGTTGAGACCGTACCTATTAGAACTATGATTAGTACCATAGCAATGTATGGCCAGAGGAAACGGCTAAAACGCATAAATCATTTCCTCCATCAAGTATCGGTATGAATAGTCTGGGCCAAGAAAGCCAGCTGATTTGCCATACCCGAGGCGTGTGCGAAAGAATAGAGAGCCTGCAATCGGACTTGTTGCCCCGAACTCAAGAAGTTTCGTGGTTGTAGATGGGTGATTATTAATGCTTTGCCGACCTAGGCCACCCGTACCGTTGATCATCCATCCGTTAATACGTTTTCTGACAGCAAGAACCCCCATCGTTTCATAGTAGTTCTCCGGATTAAAGTAGTTGCGCGATAAATTAATGTTACTGTCATGATATTCACGGTATCGAACCTGCGCAGTAACTCCGTACTCTGGTATTAGCGTGAAAATCCCCTTGAGTTTCATTAGCGCCCGGGTGTTCGTGTCTGAGAAGAACATGTCACCCCCCATCGCCACAAAAGTCAGTCGTTCAAAGGGTTGAAATTCCAAGCTGGAGGCTCGCATTGTGAAATAGATGTTATTGTTGATTGAGTTTTGAGTCTCTACACGTTCACGGTTAAGAAGAATCTCGGCCCTCAGATAGTTTGTAAGGCTCAGACTATATTGACTGTCGGTAAGCAAAACCCCGTAATTGTTCTCACGGTTATACGCTACGTTAAGGTTGTAGCCCAGTGCAGTGCGAGGGTTAATTGATTTTGTGATTAGTTCTACTTGGTTTGCGTACGAACTCCAGCCATTCTGAGAGAACTGGTTACGCTGATATTGAATACCGGTGTA
>JBPCSW010000147.1:0-3422 GCA_051006675.1 Fluviibacter sp. | reverse complement strand
CATGAGCAGGAAGCATCATTGGTGCTTGAGGGAATTACCTGCGCGGCCTGCGTTTGGTTGAATGAACAGCATGTGGCTCAAGTGCCGGGTGTGCTGGCAGTTGAGGTGAATTACACGACCCGTCGCGCACGGATTCGCTGGGATAACCATCGTGTGGCGTTGTCACAGATTCTGAAGGCGATTGCCGACATCGGTTATCGTGCGCATCCTTTTGACCCGGCACGACAGGAAGCCGTTGCCCAGAAGGAGCGACGGGCAATGCTCTGGCGTTTGGCAGTTTCAGGCCTAGGCATGATGCAGGTGATGATGTATGCCTATCCGACCTACATCGCCAATGATGGTGATCTGGCGCCGGATATTGAAGCCTTGTTGCGGTGGTCTAGTTTGTTGCTTACGCTCCCGGTTATTTTTTATGCCTGTGGTCCATTTTTCCGTAATGCGTGGCGAGATATCAAATTCCGTCGGGTAGGCATGGATACGCCAGTTGCTTTAGGTATTGGCGCTGCCTTTGTGGCGAGTGTGTGGGCAACGATTGTGAATCATGGTCATGTCTACTATGACTCCATCAACATGTTCGTGTTTTTTCTCTTGGGCGGTCGTTATCTTGAATTGCTTGCTCGGCAGAAGGCGTTGCGCGCCACTGAAGAGCTTGGACGTTTAGCGCCTGCTTTTGCCGATCGATTGCTGGTCGGCGATTCGAATGAGGCCACCGAGCGTGTTCTCGTCAGCGCTTTAAGTGTCGGGGATCTGGTTCTGGTAAAACCGGGTACACAAGTTCCGGCTGATGGATCCGTAGTCGCCGGAAAGACGAGTGTGGATGAGTCGCTACTGACAGGGGAGAGCTTACCGGTGTCTAAATCGGTTGGAACCCTGGTGACCGGAGGCTCTTTAAATATAGAGAGCCCTATTACCATGCGTGTCGAGCAGGTGGGTGAGGAAACACGTCTTTCCGCCATTCTCAAATTGATGGAACGCGGCGCTTTGGAAAAGCCAGTGGCCGTAACAACGGCAGACCGGGTGGCATCGTGGTTCTTGTGGGGGCTTTTGCTGCTGGCTGCTATTACTGCGGTAGTTTGGTGGTGGCTTGACCCCTCTCGCGCTCTGCCGGTTACCGTGGCAGTTCTGGTAGTGAGCTGCCCGTGTGCCTTGTCGTTGGCAACACCCGTTGCATTAACGATTGCCACAGGGCGTCTGGCTAGAGAGGGTTTGCTGGTAACGCGCGGACATGCGGTCGAGACACTGGCTCAGGTAACGGACGTCGTTCTGGATAAGACAGGCACGCTAACAACGGGCGTTATGAAGCTTGAACTGATCGAGGTTTTGTCGACGGTAAATGAACAACGCTGCCTGCAAATTGCCGCGAGCCTAGAGCAAACGTCTTCTCATCCGCTGGCGCTGTCATTGGTGCGCGCTGCATATGATCTGCCACGCCTGGATGTGAATGAAGCGAATCATGAAACCGGTGGCGGTATTGAAGCCACCGTGGATGGTCGGCGTTTGCGCATAGGTCATGCCGACTATGTGTCGGTGCTGGTTGGTAAGCTGCCGATCCCTGAAAGTTCATCAGCATCTACTGCTGCGACGACACTTTATCTGGGCGAGCGTGGCGCCTGGTTGGCGCGCTTTGATATCTCGGATGCTTTGCGTCCGGATGCCTTGGCCGCTATTAATTCGTTGAAAGCGCTGGGCTGTTCAGTATCGTTACTGTCGGGTGACGATCCGAAGGTGGTTCGTTCTATTGCAGAACAATTGGGCATAAGCGATGCGGCGGGGCGCGAGTTGCCGCAGACAAAACTTGCACGTGTTGCCAAGCTTCAGGCGGCAGGGCGTGTGGTGTGTATGGTGGGTGATGGCATTAATGATG
Organism: Fluviibacter sp.; assembly: GCA_051006675.1. Lineage (GTDB taxonomy): Bacteria > Pseudomonadota > Gammaproteobacteria > Burkholderiales > Rhodocyclaceae > Fluviibacter. Next base: position 1,558 of record JBPCSW010000147.1, on the reverse strand, counting down.
CGCCTGTTCTGGCGCATGCCCAGGTGTCTGTGGCCATGGGCGAGGGTACGGAGCTTGCTCGTACCCAGGCAGACTGTGTGTTGTTGGGTCAGCAATTGCAGGTGCTGCCTGCAGCCATACGACTTTCGCGCGCAGCGCGTAAGACCATTCGGGAAAACCTCTGGTGGGCGGTTATTTACAACGCCATTGCTTTGCCGGTGGCCATGGGGGGCTTCCTAACGCCCTGGCTAGCTGGTATCGGCATGTCCTTTAGTTCGCTCTGGGTCGTCTTGAACTCTTTGCGCCTACAGAAAGTAAGAATTCGCGATTGAACGCCGTTTGAGGCAGAATAGGGCGCTATGGAATCTCTTTATCTGCTTATTCCCGTTTCCGTCATTCTGGTATTCGTGATTGCCGGCCTGTTCTGGTGGTCTGTGCGTTCCGGTCAGTTTGATGATCTTGAGGGGCCAGCGCATCGCATCATCATGGATCGTGATGCTAGGCAACCTTCAGATAACACAGGCAAAAACTCAAAAGATGTGTCCGTTCCCGATTAAAACGCATGCTGCGCCGCAGCTAAATTTGATCTGGGTCAAAAAAGTGTGAAATAAGCAGTGGCAGCATATGATTTTGTCGTTTCCACTCTTGTAAAAGACAACTAATCCATCGGATACTTCTAGGCGCAGGGTTGTTTGGGCAGCTATGTCCAGGCCTTGCTTCTCTGTTGGGGTTGGGGTGCATTGTTAAGGCAGTGCACCTTTTTTTTGCCCGAAACGTTGCTAGATCAAGGAATTGTCAGAATTTGATCTAGATCAATAAAGTGTTATTAAGTTAGAATTAAGCCTTTGTTAAGGCGCGCATTGCGTGCAAAATGACACTGTTTGTTCAATTAAAGAGGTGCGTCCAATGTCTGTAATGTCGGATACGCAATCTGTATACAACTACAAGATTGTTCGGCAATTTGCCGTTATGACGGTGATCTGGGGGATCGTCGGCATGCTGGTGGGGGTGATTGTTGCCGCCCAGCTCGTCTGGCCTGAACTCAATTTCGCTCCCTGGCTGACTTTCGGCCGTCTGCGTCCGCTGCATACCAACGCCGTGATCTTCGCGTTCGGTGGCTGTGCGCTATTCGCAACGTCTTACTATGTCGTTCAGCGCACCTGCTATGCACGCATTTTCTGCGACAAGCTCGCCGCCTTCACCTTCTGGGGTTGGCAGCTGGTGATCGTGCTGGCCGCTATCACATTGCCGCTCGGCTATACCTCGTCGAAAGAGTACGCCGAACTGGAGTGGCCGATTGATATCCTGATCGCCGTGGTGTGGGTTGCCTATGCCGTGGTCTTCTTCGGGACCATCGCCAAGCGCAAGGTTCAGCATATCTACGTAGCCAACTGGTTCTACGGTGCCTTCATCATCGCTGTGGCGCTGCTCCACATCGTTAACAGTGCCGCTATCCCGGTCAGCCTCTCGGGTATGAAGTCGTATTCGGTCTATGCCGGTGCACAGGATGCGATGGTGCAGTGGTGGTATGGTCATAACGCCGTGGGCTTCTTCCTGACCGCAGGCTTCCTGGGCATGA
>JBPCSW010000146.1:0-2526 GCA_051006675.1 Fluviibacter sp. | reverse complement strand
TGATGTGCTTGATCCTGTCTCCATTGGTCTTGCTATCAAGGCAATGCAGGCAGCCTATTCGGGCATTCAGTACTGTTGCGAAGCTCTGGCAGACGGTAAAGTCCAAGTTCAAAAAATCAAAAAGGCAGCTGAAGACGCCCAGGCCATTGTCAAAGAGGTCAAGTCCATCTGGTCTGTGCTGGCTGGTTTGTTCAAGCCAAAACAGACTCCACAAGCTGTTTTGCAGAGTCCGGCGGCTCCACAACCCAAGCCCAAAGACGTCTACGTCACCCACATCCCAACGGAAGCCGAAATCGTTCAGAAGTTCGTCACCGACGTGGGCGACTTCTTTCACCATCACCGCGGGCTGTCTGAGCTATACGACGCAAAATCTGAAGAGGTGTTTGCGATGGATCGGCCAGACCCCCGCGACATCCTCATCCTCTCGCAAATCAAAAACGAAATTGACGGCGCTTACGGCAAGCTGAGTGAGATGATGCGCGTGAGAGCGCCGCCACAGCTGGGCCCTTTGTGGGACAATTTCAACGAGATTTACGAGAACGCCAAACAGCAGCAACAAGCCCGTCGTGATCGTGAGCGCATAAGGAAAGCGAACGAAGCATGGCAACGGCAAGAGGCATACAACGACAAGGTGGACCTAGCCGTAGCCCTGTTTCTAACGCTGCTGCTGGTGGCAGAACTGTGGGCCGTATGGATAAGTTCATTTACCGCGGGATGATTTTGCTGGTGTGCGTGAACTTAGCGATCGCGCTTATCCTCACGCCAGTGTTGACGAGCATGTATATGCGTATGGAAAAACTTGAAAGGAAGTTACATGAAAGAAATCGTACTAGCGTGGATCAATCGTCCAAGACCGCCTCGCAGAACAGCGGAGGAGATTGAATCCGACGTTTGGGAGTTCGTTGTTAAAGGATTAGTCATCATGGTGTTGGGCATCGCCTTCGGTTGTCTGTACTCGGTGGCGTTTGTGCCTGAAGATGAAGTGCTGGCGCCTATCGACGCCGTGCTGCTTGAAATCTTGAAGGCTGCTGTGTTCATGGGTATCGGTTCCCTTGGCACTGTGTCCGGCCGTAGCGGCGTGAAAAAGATCGCACAAATGATCGCAGGAGAAGATAAATGAGTTTTCTAGATGAAGCACTGAAGACTGCCGCGCAAGTGGCAGCAACCGCGGTCGGTGGTCCACTTGCTGGACTGGCGGCTAAAGAACTGGTCGAAGAGGCCCTTGAGGAAGAAAAGAAGGAAGAAAAAGATGAACCTAAGTCAACACTTCAGCCTTGAAGAGGCGACCTACAGCGAGACAGCCGTCCGTATGGGCATTCCCAACCAGCCAAGCGAACTGCAGCTGGCCAACATGAAGCACGCCGCGGCCTGTTTGGAACCTCTGCGTGAGGCCACAGGGCCTTTGCGTGTCAACTCTTGGTTGCGTCTGCCCGACGTCAACGTGGCTGTGGGTGGGTCGAAAATATCGTCGCACATGGACGGCTTCGCTATCGATCTGAGCTCGACGTCTCTGACGCCCATCCAGCTGTGCCATAAAGTGGAAGAGCTCGGCATCAAGTTCGACCAGATGATCCACGAATACGGCCGCTGGATGCACATCTCGTTTGCGCCGGAGATGCGCCAGCAGAAGCTGACGATCTTCCGTCCTGAGAACAAGTACAAGCCTGGTATCCTCACCGAGGCGGGGTATCACGCCGCATAAGCTCACGGTACGCCTCAATGGCGTCCTTGAGGTCACACTGCAACTGCTGGAGCTGGTCCGCCTGCTCCAGCAGTTTTGCGTAAGTGCCATACGCGAACTTGTTCAGCGTCTCGCGTTCCCATGTCTCAAATGTTGGCATCATTTGCGTTTCTCCAGTTCAATTAAAAGTTCGACGTAGTGTTTGGCCTTCTCAAGGTCGGCCACGCCGCCCTTCTTGCGCCAGCGGCTAATGTACTTGACGACGTTGCCCTCAAAGTACCCCAGCGCATTAGCATGGATGAATTCCACCGGCTGGATCGGCATGTCTTTGTAGTGGTTGCCCGCCACTTGTTTGCTGAGTGCGTCTTCGGCTGTTTCGCACGTTATGTTCCTCATCTAATTGCTCCTGGGGTATGTGAACTTCAACTGTTGTAAATCGGTGGTAGTTGGCGCACTCTCTGCGCCGCATGTGCCCGTGGACGGGCGACTCGCGTGTGGATTTGACGGACGACCACGCTCCGCATTCAGGGCATTTCACGTTTGACCGTCCCGTAGTTTTTGTTGGTAAGACGTTTCTTGGCCACGATCTCAGACATCATCTGCGAGCGGGTCTTTGGCATACCTGCTTTTGCATAAGTGTGGAACTCACGGCGCTCGATGCCGAACACTGTGCCGTGCGTCGGCTTGGTCTTGCGGACCTTGGTCACGTGCTTGGACAGCGTCTCCGAGGCGGCGCGGCGGGCTTCATGTGTACGCAGGTCGTCCATGAACTTAGGCTCATGCGTCTTCATGTACAAGGGGTGAAATGCATTAACGGTCAAGATGATCCTCCATGAACGCCAGTG
>JBPCSW010000145.1:0-3710 GCA_051006675.1 Fluviibacter sp. | reverse complement strand
TAAGCCGCCGTGGGTGACCCCAGCTTCAGCGTCACGCTGCGACCGTCGAAGTACTGAGCGGCCAGCGCGTTCAGCGCCCCATCATTGTTGACTAGCGTCAGTTCCCCGAGGCTCATGCCCGAGCGCCCACCCTGCCCGCCTTGCATGGACCGGGAGAACTGCGCGGCCTGCTCAATGCGCGGGGCATAGAACGTCCCGGCATTGTCGTAGCCCGTGCCGCTGCTAAAGCGATGGGTGACGACCGCCGAGGTAGCCGGGTCGTAGGCGGTGAGTTCAGCGAGGAAGATCACGCCTCTCTCCCTTTGGCCACGTCAAACAAATCATCCAAGTCAGTGTCAGTCCAGCCCAGCGCCGTAGCCAAACCCAACACAGCGGGGGACAGTCGGCGGTATTCAATCGCCGTATCCCAGGCCAGCTTTACCAGGGGGTCCGTCGCCGGGTCTGCCATCAGGGCTATCACGTCATCCAGCAATCCGGCTTGCAGCAGCGCGGCTTTGGCCTGGAAGGGGGTGACGATCATGGACTGGCGCTTGGTGTTTAGCGCGGCAGCGGTGTAAGACGCTTGCTGGCCCTCGACGCTATGTGTCACGCCTTCGTCGTCGGTGTACTCGGTGAACATCGGACGTACCACCCAGTTCTGCATCCAGTTGCCCAGCGAATCCTGCACCGCGCCGTCCAGCGCAGCGATCTCAAACTCAGCCAAGGTCGGCTGCGGAGCGTTCAATACCGGGTCTGCGCTAAAGCTGTCCAGCAGTTCCACCGTCAGTAGGCTGGGAAAACTGGTATCCGGGTACATAGCGCGGAACTCGTTTTCATACACAACTGCGCCGGTTTCTCTAATTCTGATTTGCATAATAGCCTCAAGCGATAGCAAGGTAGATATAGGTTGCGCTGGTGACATTTGGATTTTTGGTTGCCACATAGGGATCAGCATTGACAATAAACCCGGATGAATCTGGATCTATTCCGTCACTTGTTGTTTCTGCAGATATTGTATTTAGTGCTAAGGATGGATCGCCAGCGGCTACAATTCCTCTTGCTGAATCATAGACAATCCAATCGCCCGTCGTGTTAGTGCTCTTAATCAGGACAAATCGTGCGCCTGCCGCGAATCCGCAGTTGATGGTTTGAGATGATCCGTTGCCGGTATAGGAACCGACTTTAGAAACGCCGGGACAAGTGGCAAACAAATAGGCAACATAGGTCCCGGTTGTGCCGGAATAACTGCCATTGACTGAGGAATCGTTTCCAACTTGAAACGTGGTTGCCGTGTTACCGGTGGGTAAAGTTCTTTGGCCACCAGAAGTAAACCCAGTGTTTGAATTAAAGTAAATGTACCCATCGCCAAGAGACGTTGCACCAACTGCCCAGTTATCTGCAAAGTTGCGGCACTTAATGATTACAAGTTCCGGTACGACTCCAAGGTTGTGGTTAATGTTTCTCGGTGATACACCCGTCGCCGTATAACACACCACATCAAAGAATCCGGGGGCGCGTTGGAAGTTCCACCATATATTTGAACTTGCCCATCCAGCAGGAAATATATATCCGGTATTATCAAATCCTAGAGTTGAATTTCCAGTGTTAATTTCTTCGCTTATGCTATTAGAATATATATAATTGCCAGAGCCAACACTTGTTGTGCTCACTCCTCGTAACCTATCATAAAAATACCCTTTGTTGCTTGTCGCTGCGCGATTATAATTAAATATCTGTAAATCTACCGGGAATCCGGTAGTTAATTTTGTCCCACCCGCACTAGATGCAATCGGACTAAACACACTCGTACCACTGGTCGGCACTTTCATCGGCCCACGGCGAATGGCCATGTAGATGTAGGTGGAGCCAGAAGTATTAACTTCAGTGCTGGTAGAGGTGACTTGAAACCCTGTCGCAGTAGGGCTGACATAATCCACAGAAGATTCAGCACTGCTCAAATTGGCTTGCAAAGTCGCGTCAGCATACCCAACCGGCATACCGCGCATGTTGTCGATGAGTTGCCAGTTGCCTGCGCCGCTGGCGTTTTTAATCATCAGGTACTGCGGCTCATATCCAAGCGTCACCACGGGTCCTGTTGCAGAGCCGTTACCCGTATAACTACCACACGAAATCACATTGTCCGTACCCGCAGAGCCAAATCCACCTGCGTCATGGGCTAATAGGTAGGCTACAAAGGTTTGCCCAGTATCATTAACAGTTAAATCCGCGCCTACACTAAACACTGTGCTTGTGGGTGCTGTGCTATCCCATATAGATGTTTGTAGACTTTGTGAACTTGTTTGATTTAGCTGCATCGTGTAGGCAGCCGAAGTCATGCCTCTGTGATAAACACGCCAATTTGCAGCCGCCGATGTACACTTAACAATAATCATCCCCGGCACAGAACCGAGATTATGCGCGATGGTTCTAGGCGCTCCTGTTCCCGTATACGTCACCACATCAAAGAACTTGGCCTGCTTGCGGAATGTCCATGAGGCATAGGTATTTCCATTTGTATTGCTATTACCGTTTGTTCCAATGGAAAAACCATTTGAATTAAACGCTGTAATGGCCGTTGAAATAGCTCCAGCCGCCCCAGTTGTAGAAGGCTGTAACGTGGATGACGTTCCACGCAACGTATCCATAATCCATGCAGGGTTTGCTAAACGGTCTTTCAACCAAACCAACCCACCCTTTGTAGATAGGTCAATCCCATTGTTAATCGTCTGGCTAGTTCCGTTCCCCGTATATAACCACGTTGAGAATACGTCCTCGATATAGTTTGCTGACCCGGTGCTGTCCGTTGTCCCCATCAATGCGCGTTCAATGGTCATAGTCTTAGCTCGATTGTCCTGCGACGAATGCAAACCATGTCGTACCTGCATCCCATGTCGTGAGTACAAAGGTATCGACTTTACCGCTAGTGCTGGTCAGTGTAGGTGCTGTACCACCGGGCCATTTAACGGCTGCGCCCCATGTGACTGTTCTGGCCGTACCATCAGCGGTCAGACTGAGCGTCAAGCCATAAGCTATGCCTGTAGTGGGAACATTGGTGAATGTCAGTGTGGTGATGTTGGCGTTAAGGGATACGGCAAAGACATTACCCACAGAACAATCTAAAGTGAGCGTACCGGATGAAATCGTTGGGGCTGTGCGCGTTTCCTTGAGTCCTGTCAGAGTCTTCGCTGAAAGGGTCTGGCTGTCGGTAGTGCCAACCACTGCCCCAGTCGGTGCCGTCTTGGCGGCGAAAGCGGTCAGATCAGCATCCAGGGGTTGATAAACGCTGCTCAGGTCAACTGCGCCGGTCTGGCCGTTGACGGATTGAACGGGGCCAGCCGGTCCCTGCGGTCCTGTCGGGCCTTGCGGTCCCGTGTTGCCCGTATCGCCTTTAACGCCTTGAATACCCTGTGGGCCGGTATCGCCCGTGTCGCCTTTAACGCCTTGAATACCCTGCGGGCCGGTTGCGCCGGTCGCCCCGGTGTTACCCTGAATACCTTGTATGCCAGAGCTATAGGCCAATGCCGTCCAGGCGGTTGCGCCATTGCCGACTTTGAATTTGCCGGTGTCGGTCTCATAGCCCGGTTCACCCGTCGCCAGCGTGGGGTTCGTTGCTGTCCACTCGGCAGCGGTGCCGCGTCGATATTGAATCTTGACTGCCATTACGCTACGCCTCCCGCGTCGATGCCTGTGATGCCGGTGTAATTCGTGTCGGGATGCCCGCCGTCGAGGTT
>JBPCSW010000144.1:0-10407 GCA_051006675.1 Fluviibacter sp. | reverse complement strand
TTCCAGAGTCGTCGAGCTCTTCGAGGATGTCGTAGAAGTTTTGGTCAATGTATTGAATGATAGCCTGATCCGGGTCGGAATTGAGCATCCGCTCCGCACGGTTTCGAGCAAGTCCGCGTTTTTCCAAGTCGGTGAAAATACGCTCCAACTCAGATTCATCGCGCAGCGCTGCGACGGAATACTTCACGTCCCCGTCTTCTGCCGGCTTGTCGCCTTCGATCTCCTGCGTCGCCGCCGCCGCTTCCGCGTTGGTGGCGTCGTTCTCCGCGGCTAGTTCAGTTTCCAGAGCGTTGAGCTCGGCGACCTTTTCCAGCAACAGGGATTCTTCAGGGAAGGCCGAGCCCAGACGCTTGCCGATCTGCTCAATGCGCGCCGTGCTGGCTTGAATGGTCTGCTTGGTTTCGGCCAGCTGACGATCCAGCCCGTTCACCTGATTGGCGGCCCGTGTGGCGATGCCGCCCACGGCCACACCCGGATCGAGCGGGAAGGTCAGCAGGGCGTCGGAGTCTGGCACTTCAACGTGCAGCGCAGCGGCGTATCCGCCAGAGCCCTGCATCTTGAGCCCGTAGAACTTGATCGGGAAACCGCCGATTTCGCCCAGAACCTTCTCGCCCATGGTGCTGGCTTCTGCGAGGTCTTTGAACTCGCCGAACATCGACTGGCTAAACTCTTCACGGCTATCGAAGGTCTTGGCGCCGACCTTGCCCGCAAACTCGCCGGCCTTGATCGGCTGGCGCTGCTTGATGGCTGCTTCGATGTCCTTGACGCGGCCGGTGTTGCGCTTGACCGACTCTTCCGCCCAGTGCTTGTCGCGGGTGAGCTTGTTCTGGTCGTCATAGTGAGCCTGGCGCAGGCGCTCGAGGCGCTCCACGTCAGCCTTGATGCCGGCCAGTTTCAGATAACGCTCGTCGCCCGAGGCCAGAGCCGCGGCCATCTCAAAAGCCGAGGCTTCCGAAACGTCGTCCAGCGAGCGCACGGAGTCGTCGCCGTTCATCGCCTGCTCAATGAAACGCGCCTTGCGGGCGTTCATGCCCCACATGGTCGAGTCATACGAGCCCTTGGTGGCGAAAGCCGTTACCTTGACTTCTTTGTTCTGATTGCCCTGGCGGATGATGCGACCTTCGCGCTGCTCGACAGATGCCGGGAACCATGGGGCGTCTAGGTGGAACAGGTGAGAGAGACGCTTCTGGACGTTGGTGCCCGTCTCCATCTCTTTGCCGCCAATCAGGATGCGCTTCTTTCCGGATCGCATGTCTGCGAACAGGCGCTCTTTCTTGGCGTGCTGCTTGTGGTCTCGCATGAAGGCGATGTGCTCACGCGGGACGCCAGCGTCCGTCAGGCGCTTCTCGATCCACGCCCGCATGTCGAAGCCGCGGGAGGCTGCCGACTGCTCGCCCAGTCCGATGTCAGTGAACAGGATGATCGACGATCCCTTGATCGGTTCTACCTTGCCGTCTTTGCTGGCGTATTCGTAGCCCTTGGTCTCGTTGTAGGCCTCGATCATGCGGGTGATCGCGGTGTTGAGCTTATTGTTTGGATCGCTTGGGGCGTCTTGGTTCACAAAGCGCATGTCGATGGCAGAGAAACGGCCGTCGCCGATGACTTTGAGAATGATGTCTTCGCCTTTCTTGGGCGGCCCCCTGCGGTTCTTGATCGCCTTGATCCGGTTCTGAAGCTCTTGTTGATACTCTTTGTAGCCTTCAGGAACAGGCGTCACTTCCACTTCACGGCCACCGCCGATCACGTCCGGACGTTTGACAAGCTCGCCAAGGTTGGAAGAGGTCAGGATGTCCATGAAGGAACGGACGCGTCGCATGAGCTCCGGCACGTTCTGGAATTTGGCGAAGCGGGCGACCATATCGTAGCCGCCGGCCGCGTTCTGCTCAAAGCCCGTCACGATGTCGCCAAACTGTGCAGCCCATGCGTCAAACGACGATGTGCCGTCTTCTTCAAGCTGTTTTGGCTGGAAGAAGCGTTGCGCGGTGAAGAGCTCGCCCATGGTGTTGGTCACAGGCGTACCGGAAGCGGCGACCAGCGCTCGGGTTGGATTCTTGCTGCGCAGATATTCGACCTTCATGTAGAGGTCGAGTGCACGCTGCGACCCGCTCGAATCGACGCCCTTGACGTTGCCCTGGTTGCTGGCAAAGTCCAGCTTGCGGAACTCGTGGAACTCATCGACGAACAGCTTATCGACGCCCAATTCCTCGAACGTCAAAACCTGATCCTTCTTGTCCTTGTTCTGGCGACCTTCGAGGCGCTGCTCCAGCTGCTCAATGCGGCGCTCGATCTGCTTGCGGGTGATGCGGTCGCTATTGTCTACGTCATCGAGAGCGGCTTTCCAGTCGTCGATCTGGCGATTGATGAAGCCCTGATAGTATTCATCAGAAAGCCCGATCCGGCCAAAGGCGGCATGAGTGATGACGATTGCGTCTGGGTTGTTCAGCGCGGCTTGCGCCACGAAGCGCTTGCGGTTGCTCGAGTGGAAGTTGTGCTCGTCGGCGACCATGATATTCGCCGTCGGGTAGAGCTCAAGAAACTCGCTCGAAAACTGCGCCAGCATGTGATTGGGCACGACGTACATGGGCTTCTTGATGAGACCCAGACGGCGCTCTTCCATGCCGCCCGCGATCATTTCCATAGTCTTGCCGGCGCCGACTGCGTGAGCCAGGTAGGTGTCCCCCTGCTGGACGATGCGCCACACCGCGCGCTTCTGGTGCGGGTAGAGCTTGAACCGCGACGACACGCCCGGCAGCGTCAGGTGAGATCCATCGAATTGACGCGGCGCGATGTTGTTGAAGTTCTCGTTGTAGTAGTTGACCAGACGCTCGGCGCGCTTCGGATCAGTCCAGACCCACGACTTAAAGCGGTCGCGCATCTTGCCGGCAATGTCGTTGGCCTTCTCGGTTGCTTCCAGATCGGGGTGCGTTTTGCCCTCGCTGTCGCGCCAGGTGATCTTGATCTGTCGGTTGTTGAGTAGCGAGTCGAGGATCGCGCCCGAGGTGGCCTTATCAAAGCCCCACTCGCTGACGCTGCGACCCATCTGATCGACATCCCACTTATTGAGCAGCGGGTTGTATTTGATGTCCATGCGGTCGCCGAGCACTTCATCGGCGAACTTGGCGACATCGGAAGCCGGCACCCAATTGGCGCCCAGGCGCACGGTGATGTCAGTCGGGCCAAGTGGGCGCGGTTGCACAGCCAGGAGCGCCTCGACGTTGCGCTTGTAAGCCGGGTTGATCTCGGCTGCGGCTTGCGCCTCTTTCAGCTTGCGCACCACATTGCCCGACAGATATTCGTCGGCGAGTTGCCAGCCCGTGCCCGGCGCCTCATAGATCGACGTGCCCAGATCGCGGATCACGGTGTCCTTGTCGGTGCCAGCCAGCGCCGCCACGTCATTGACGTTGAGCGAGCCGGTGCGGTTCAGCGAAACAAACAGCGCATCCTGGGTGGTCTTGATTTCGGGCTCGGTCGGGCGTTGCAGCACTCGTTGATTTAGAACCGCTCCCTTGCTGATAGTGCCGTCTTCATTGATCGTTTCCAAGGCATAGGCGAGTGCGCCCTCTGCATCCATGCGCAGAAGAGGATCATTCTTGAAGCGCTTGGTCTCGGTAACTTGCCCGGTTTCCTTGTTGGTGCGCTCGATGACGGAGTATTCGAGAATCTGGCCGTTTTCCTTCACAAAGCCGTCGTAGGCCTTGTTCAAGGCTTTGAGGCTCTTTTCCCAGTCGCCGTCATTCAGCTGATCAAATTGCGCCTGCTTGAGCGCGTCGCGCACGCTGACGTATTCGCGCAGCCATTTCTTTTGCTTCGGGGTGAGAGCAATCTGCTTGCCTTCGGCGTTGGTGCGGAACTCGACTGCGACGCCCGAACCGTTCTCCACCTGCATCAGCTTGCCGTCGTCAGCCAGGTAGAGCCCGCCTTCCTTCTTGTGCTTCGGGTTGAAGTCACGATCCTGCACAGCAGCGATCACGGCCTTGGTGTTTTCCTGCGGACGGTACACGTTCTCCGGCAGGTTGTTGATCGCCTTGGCGAACAGCTTTTCGATGTCGCCATCGGGCGGCAGCACGGTGTACTCGTTGGCGCGGTACATCGAACCCTGTAGGGCGTGCTTGCCCAGCACCATCTGAGGGTTGTTGGCGAAATACTCGTTGATCGAAGTAGGGCCGTCCTGCGTCTGAATCTCGACCGTGTTCGTCCACTTGAAGCCGTTGTCCGGGATACACTCGCCGCGCGGTTGCAGGAAGATGATGTCGGTCACGACTTCCGTGCCGGCGTTGTCCTTGAAGGCGGTCTGCGGCAGGCGGATTGCGCCCAACAGGTTCGCACGCTCGGCCAGGTATTTGCGGCTCTTGTCCGAGGTCTTGTCCATCGTGCCCTTGGAGGTCACAAAAATTTGGATGCCGCCCGGTACGATCCGGTCGATGGTCTTCATAAAGAAGTAGTCGTGCAGCATGGGGCGCAGCGACTTGTATTCCGGGTCGGACAGGATTTGCGTGCTCGAGAATGGCGGGTTGCCGATCCCGACTTGGAAGAAGTTACGCGGCAGGTTGGTGCGCGTGTAGTCGCCAATGATGACATTGCTCTCTGGGTACAGGAGCTTGGCGATATTGCCGGTGATGGTGTCGTACTCTATCCCGGTGTACTGGCTGTTTGCCGCCATAGCGTCCGGCATCAAACCATTGAAGTGCCCGGTGCCCATGCCAGGCTCCAGAACTGTGCCGCCGGCAAAGCCCAGACGCGCCAGACCGTCATAGATCGAGCGGATGACAGGCTCGGATGTGTAGTGGGCGTATTGGGTGGTGCGCTTGGCTTGCGCGTATTCCTCTTCCGTCAGGGCGGCTTTCAGGCGCTCGCCCAGGGCTTGCCAGCTGGCATCCTTGAAGCGGCCGTAACGGTCTGGGAAAACGCCGTTGGCGATCTCGGATGCGCCCCAGCCGGTGAACTTCACCAGCTTGGCGCGTTCTTCCGGAGTGGCCTGACGGTTTTCAGACGTGATCTGTTTGACGAGTTCGACGATCTCGACGTTGCGCTCGGCGGTGGTCTTCCACGATCCTTCGCGGGTGAGCTCACCCTGCCCGATGCGGTAATCGGCTACGCCGCTTCGAGGGCGTTTAGTTCCTCGAGCGCTTGCTCCAGCGCCACGTTCTCCGCCGCCCTGAACTGGCTGTTCAGCGTTTGCGTCCGCAGCGTCGGATCGGCCAAATAGCCCGGCTTGCCCTGCGTCGTCGCCGCCTCGATTGCGAGACTTCGCGCGTCGTCGAGCGACTCCTGCATCCGACCGACTATCGGTTGCAGCACTTCGGCCAGCCGGTTCTCCGCCTTCAGCTTGGCGTACAGGCTCGGATTGCGATCCTTGAGCGCCTGCTCCAGCATTGTCTTGAGTTGGTTTGGTGTCATTTGGTGTGCCCTCATTGCCCAGTATAGGCGATGCGTCCGTGATTGCAAAAATTTCATCGAGATTGGCCGTCTCAACTTCCGCCGCAGCGCTCATGCCATCAAAGCCTGCCGCACGCGGGTCGTACTTGACGCCCATGTACCAGCTCTTCAGGTATGGCTTAACCACGTCGCCAAGGTCTTCCAACATTGCTTTGGCGTAGGCGGCAAAGGTGCGGGCGCCCTTCTCGATGTGGTAGCCAGCCAGCGTGATACCGGCCTGCATGACTTCTGGATCAATGCCGGTGTTGAACTGGTTGAGTTTGCTCTTCAGGAGTGCACGGGCTTTCTCGGCTGCGTCCTCGGTGAAAACCTTGTTCTCGGTTACAGCTGGCTTTGCCTTCGGCGCGGCTTCGGCTGCTTCTTCGGCCGTCATAAAGTCGGGCTTGAGCTCGCCACGTTCCATCACCACGCCGGAACGGGTCGGGCGCATAGACACAGGCTCGGAGATGCGCACACCGCTGTCGAAGTAGAAGCGCACGCCGTTCTTGTCTTGGCGGATCATCGCGCCATCGGCGCGACGGCCGACGATGGTGTTGCCTTCCTTGTCGGCCTGCGGTGTTGCCTCTTGGATTGCGTCGTCGATGATCTTGCGCAGACCTTGGAACGTATCGAATGCCTCTTGCATATCGCTCTGGCGCAGATTGTTCGGCTTACGAGCATCAAGGCTGTTGTTAATGTCGCGTGCTTGGTCTCGCGTGATTCCGAAGGCTTCCATCAAAAGCGTATCGCGCCCGCTCTTGCCGAGTTTGCTGGCTAGATCGGCTTGAGCACGATCTGTCATGCCGTCCAGTTGACCAAGGCTATAAACAAAGTCTTTCAGGTATTCAGCTGCATCTTTTGCATTAGATTTGGCTTCCGCCTTTGCCTCATACGAGCGCATTTCGGCGTCGAGCTCGTCGTTCTGTCCAGAAAGCACGTCAGCAACGATTTGATTTGTACCAGACACCGTGCGCGGCAGGCTCACGGTAAATACCGTGCTAAAAGCCTCGCGGCTGCGCTTGTTATCCGGGTGCAGGATTTCTTGCACCTTGGCTACGTCTTTCGCCTCGATAGCGTCATTCAGCTTGCGCGCCGTCGTCGCCAGTCCGGCAGGCATTGTGTCAATGCCGCCAGGGTATCCGTATCCAGCCGCGAGTTGGTCGATACGACCGCCTTTGCTTTCTGCTTTCGGCTTTGCCGGAGCCTCGGTCATGCCCTTCTTCTGCATGTACTCGCGTGCTGCGGCTTCGGTCTTGAATGTGCGAGCCGGCACGGTGTTCATCACGCCTGGGCCATTCGGTCGGCCGGACATGACGACGCCACCGCCGTCTTCGCTCTCGATCAGGTAGCCACCTTCGGTCGGTTTAACCTTGTAGGTGAATTCGCGCTTTACGCCTTTGCCGGTTCGGGCGTTGGATGCTTGCGGTTCTTGCGCTTGAGTTTCGACGGTTTGAGCGGCTTGGTCGCCATTCGTTTGCTCCTTCTGGTTATCGCCATATACGGCGTTCAATCGTGCCTTGATGGCTTCTGTAGTGTCTTTCTTGTCATCAGGGATTGTTGCCAGTTCGGCTTCTGTCAGTTTCATCAGGCCAAGGCCGTTCTGCTGGCGTAGCTCCCCGTCAACGACCTTGCCGCCGTTGTTCAAAACGGTGTCGATCTTGGTCTGGCGTTCGCTGGTACGTTCGTCTGTGACATTGATGATCTCCGTGTCTGTCAGGTTCTTGATGAGTTGCTCGTCGGACACGACGCCTTGAGAGCCGATGGTAGCGGCCATGCGCTCGCCGTCAGTTTGAATCTTGACCTCGACGACTTTTGACGGATCAGCCTTTTCGCGCTTGATTTTCAGCGTCGCTGGTTTGCCCTCGCCGTCGGTGACGCGGTGCTCGGTGATGATCTCTGTCTTGGTCTGCTTCGCGCCGCCTTCTTGCTTGGCCATGACCTCAAAGCGCACCTTGCCGGTCTGCACAACCTCGTGGGTGTCCTTCAGGCCGTTCTTGGTGATGAAGTCCTTGGCCTTCTCTGCCGTGCCGAAGAAAGCCGTGCCCTTTTCGATGCGCTCCATCGCTGCGGCGCGTTTCTTGTCCACGCCGAACAGATGATCCAAGTCTTCCTTGGTAGCTTTCTTTGGTGTGGCGGCTTCGGTCTTTGGTTGATCTGCACGGATCGACGCAATGATCTCATCAGTAGTTGCACCAGCCTTTTGAGCCTCATCCAACGTTGCCTTTAGGGCTCTGGCTTGTTTGCTCGAATTAGGATCGCCCAAAAATGTCAGTTTGCCGTCTTCAGAAACAGACAGTTGCACGCCAGTATTGCCAGCGATTCGGTTCTGGTCGTTAATGGCCTTGAGCCAGCGATCCTTATTTTCAAGAGCCGGCGGATTCTCTTCCTTGCTGGCCTTCTTCAGTGCAGGCTTTGCGTTAGCGGCGCTGTCTGCACCAGAAACATTAGCTCCAGCACCGGGAACAGCGGTTCCGGTATCGGTTGCCCCTGCTCCAGCAGCTTGCGCGTCTCCCGCTCCTGCGACTTGCTGATCTGGTTGTTGCGCAGCAGCCACCGGAGCGCTTGCTGGCTGGTCATTTCGAACTGGTAGATCAGCGGCATTGCGTTGGTCATTGGTCGTCTCCTGCTTGATCGCCTGAGCGAACTTGTTGATCTGGGCTTCGACCTTGCGACGCTCGGCCATGAGCATCTTGTTCCAGCCACCGGCCGACTTGGCCTGATTGGCGATGTATTTCAGACGGTCTCGGAGCTCTGGCTCGGTCATCGTCTCAAGCGTCTGTTCCGGCGACTTGGCGGGCTGCGCGGTGCGCTTGGCTAGTTCGGCCTGCGCGGCTTCCTTCCAGCCAGGCTGGCCGTTCTGGGCGAGGTATTCGAGTTGCTTGTCGGTGCGGCCGGTTACGTCGATTGCCTCGGCCGGTTTGGTTCCCTCATTGGTGAGGGTAGCATCGGCTAAAGGCTTGTTTTCGGCTGGCTTTTCGGTCTTACCCTCATCCGTGAGGGTAACATCGGCCGGTGCGGCTTCCGGTGCGATGATCGGAGTCTGCGCGGCGGCCTTCTCAACCGCACCCGTCAGCGGGCCAACTTCCGGTTTGATCTGGACGTTATCGGCGCTGGTGAAGTTATAGACCTGCCCATCGTCGCCCAGCACACGGGTGAGCGTGTTGCCCTGGCTGTCTTCCGATGTCGATTGCAGGAAGCCGGTGATCTGGCCTTCCGGTGCAGTGACGGTCACGCGAGCGGGCTGGTCTGCTGCGTTCTCGATGGCACGCGACAATGGGCCAGCGGCCTTCGATGGCTGTGCCGGGGTGACGGTCGCGACTTGCTGGCCGTCTTCGGTGCCGGTGATGACGATGTTCGGTATGTTGTTTTCTGCTGCCGCGGCAGGTTCGTCATAGTTTTGGTTATATGGCTTTAGCGAATCAACAACCTCGTTATTGATCTGCTCTTTGTTCCACGATACTCCGCGAACACTTTGGTCAATTGCTCGGCCTACCTGCGCAGCAAGAGACTGCGAATCAGATAACGTACCCTTGACTGCGCCAACAGGGCCACCAGATGCGGCGCCACCCATGGCACTTAACAGCACGCCTTCAGATAAAGATTGCTTCGGATCGTAGTTGCGCTTTGCTATGTTCTCGTTTACCGTTTGCATGGCTTCCGTTGTGGACTCTCCTACGGCGCCAACAGAACCACCGCTCAATCCACGAAGTAGCCGGCCTTTAAGTCCATCAACGGCAGACCCAAGAAGCTTGCTCTTAACGGCATTCGGAAGCCGCCCCATCATCGCGTCAAGGCCAAGCTTTTCCAGCAGCGTGTTAACGGCTGTTGTCTGGATGATCGCGTTGGCCGCTTGAATGTCGCCAACCTTTCCCTTCTTTTCCTCAAATTCCTTGATGTCGGACATGGCTCCGCCGCCTTCCATGGCTGCCATAGCTGGAAGACCGCCAACCATTGCCACGGCTATAGACGGCGCGGCTTGTCCAAAAGCTACTGCCCACGATTCCGGATCAGACAGAACATTGGTGATGCCCGAAAAATCTCCGGTAGCAATGGCGTTGTTGACAGCATTGTTGGCGCGGTTTGCAACGGACTTGATGGCTGCTGCATGAGCAGGGCTTTCGATTGCCTTGCCTGCCTTTTGAATCATACGAGCAAAGTCGCTCGTGCCAGCCATCCGATAGCTTCCAAAATCCTTGCCGGCAATCAACGGCTCGATGATGCTTACGGGGCTTGCGTACTTGCGCTCCAGCATGGATTCTGGAAGGCCGATTGCTCGTCCCACGTTATTTAAGGTGTCCAGCATACCGCTGACGGATTTGAGCACGGCTTCAGGAGCGTAGGCGATGTTTGCTCCTACGTTTATCGTTCCAGACTTTAGGCTTTCAAGCAGTGTTCCGCCAAAGCTTGTCGGGCCTGCCTTCAACAATGCCGCGTCGGAATTCTCGGATTCTCGAAACAAACGGCGGTTGGAGTTGACATTTGCATTGTCGATTGCGTTGATGTCTTCCTGTGTAACCAGTCGATAACGTCCTGGCTCGTCCTTGTTCAGTTCGTCAAGAACGCTGTTGCTCGCTTGCGGCGTCTGTTTCACCCCAGAGGCGCCAATCATCTCGCCAATACGACCAGTCTTGGACATTACATCAGAAACATATTTCTCAGTCTTTGGCCCCCATTGGCGTCGGTCATCGCCCCCGTGATGAGCACGAATAGCGTCCCCAACGGAATATCCTTTGGCAATCCGTTCAGAGAATTGCCTTGCGGCTGCGTCCACAGCCTGTTCTGGGTCAAATGGATTGATTCCAAGCGATTGTGCAGTTGCATCAATGTACTGCATCATCCCCTTGGCACGGCCGTACTTGGTCGGCTCGGTCGCTATAATGTTAGGCCGGTATCCGCTTTCTTGACTGGCAATAGCCATGATGACGTTTGCCGGAACGTCGTATTTCTGAGCGGCTTTTTCAAAGATCGGTCGTAGCTCTTCCGGTGGAAGAT